>NZ_DGRS01000037.1:0-27222 GCF_002391155.1 Megasphaera sp. UBA4382
CCCAGCTCAATCAGATTGTCAATCGCCAGAGTGCGCTCATAGAAAAACTGACCAGCGTGGATACCGGTTCGATACAGGATAAAGGAAACGACTTATTCCCTGATGTGCCGGAAAACCACTGGGCTTATGAATACGTGTCCAAACTGGCCAAAGCGGGAATCCTCAAGGGGTATCCTGATGGGAACTTCGCCGGTGACCGCATGATGACGCGCTATGAATTTGCTGCTATCGTCTATCGGGCTATCACCATGGGAGCCGCATCGGATCCCAGCCTGAATCAGGATGGTACCTTAGGAAAACTGGCAAAAGAATTTAACCAGGAACTGAAATTTATCCGAATCGACACCATCCACCACGATGCTCAGGGTGAACCGACAGTACAGCGCGTACGCGTTCAAGATACAACGAAATAAAGGTACGATGATTAGTTAGAAAAGGCTTGGAGACTTCCGCGGGAAGGTCTTCAGGCCTTTTTCTATTTGCAGCAAAGTGGATCAGATACAATCAATTAGTAATTATTATACCGATATAATATTTTTATTGCAATTCATTATTTTATGGTATAGTTAAACGTAAAACATAGATATAAAGAATAGAGTTCAAAAACTTTTTGATTTACATAGAGCGGTGGAGATAAAAAAGTAAAATTGTCATATATTGTCATTTCTTATAGAGATGTTAGAAAATAGACTATAACGAGAGCTTTATTCCCATTTGGTACAGCTTATTGATAGAGCGTAATTATTATAATGTTATTTTTATAGCATAAATACATATATGAATACGGAAACATTATGTTGTTTGACTCATATCAGAGATTAAGGTTTAAAATAGTAATGATTTTTGCAATATTATGGTAATTATATTGTAAATGATATGATACAAAAGATAGGGAATTGAATATCTGTAAATGAGGGTGGGGACTTTATGAACAAAATTTACAAAGTCATTTACAACAAAGTAAGAAATTGTTATGTCGTCGTATCGGAACTGGCTAAGAGCCATGGAAAAGAACAGTCACAGCGGATGCACAGCGGGAGCCGGATTTGTGCATTGACATTGGCCATTACTCTCTGTCTGTCGTCCTATGCTCTGGCGGCGGGGCCAGTGGATTTGGGTAATAGCGGTATCGCAACCTATGATGCGCAGGGAAATCTCATTATTGGGAAAGACACTGTTGCAGAAGGGACGAAAGCTCAGGGACAAAATAATACGACCATCGGTACGAATTCAGATACCTTGCGCAATGTGACGGAAGGGGAAACTACGAAGAATGGGCAGCCTATGGATAAAGATAATACGCAGCTAGTGAGCAATGAAGGAAAAGCTGCTGATTTGACTACTTCCACGGAATCCGGAGGTTCTACGGCTGTAGGCTATAACAACCATGCTGAAGGGGATAATTCCACGGCTATCGGCAATGGTGCGAAAATAACTAACAAACCTATCACTTACTATGCCGATGCAGACGGTAATAAGACTACTGATGCGGAAAAGGCTACTTGGTACAAAGACAAGGATGGCAAGCCCACTCAGGTGCCCCAGGTGTTCCGGGACGGGGATGGGAATAAGACCGCTACGCCCCAGTATGTCCATACCTATACAGAAAAGGATCCCGATACGGGAAAAGAAATCACCAAGACGGAAATTACCAGCGACGCCAGTAAGGCTGATCAGAAAGATGGCAAGCCGGTGTACAGCTACCAGAAATCCGACAATGCGGACCATCTCTATTCTGTCACCCTCTATCAGTCTGCGGACAACTCTATCGCCGCTGGTACCAATGTGACCGCCAACGGTAGCAATGCCGTAGCCGTTGGCTACAACTCTACCGCCGATAATTCGGCCGTAGCCATCGGTGATACGGCTGTGGCCAAAGAAAATACTGTAGCTATCGGCAAAGATACGAAAGCTGTAGTGGATGGAGCCATTGCCCTGGGTATGGATTCCCAGGCAGACCGTTCTGGCGGCGTCACCGGCTGGGACCCCAAGACAGGTACCACGTCAACGAAGAGCGATGTGGCCTGGCAATCCGGCGCAGGTGCCCTCTCCATCGGCAATGGCGGTGTCAGCCGCCAGATCACCAATGTGGCCGCCGGCAGTGAAGACAGTGATGCTGTGAACCTGGCCCAGCTGAAAGAAGCCATGACCCATTACTACAGCGTAAAGACCACGGAAGCTACCGATAAGGCCGGAAACAACAACTATCTGAACGACGGCGCCACCGGCAACAATGCCCTGGCTGCCGGGGTTGGCGCCACAGCTTCAAGCGACGACGCCACAGCTGTGGGTACTTATGCTAATGCTACAGCCTCCCAAGCTACGGCTATAGGCAGAAGTGCTTCTGCTAGCAGCTACCAGGATACGGCCATAGGCTACAACGCAGGGGCTCATGGAACTTATGCTACGGCCGTAGGCAGTAGTGCTTCTGCTACCAGCTTTCAATCTACGGCCATAGGCTACAACGCAGGGGCTCATGGATCTTACGCCATCGCCATGGGCAACGGTGCTTCGGCTACCAACACCTATGCTATGGCCATAGGCGCCAGTGCCAATGCGCCTTACGAAAACTCCACAGCCGTGGGTGCCAGTGCCAAGGCTACTAGCAACCAAGCCACGGCCATAGGCAGTAGCGCAGGGGCCACTGCCACCTATGCTACTGCCTTGGGCAATAGTGCTTCTGCTACCAGCTTTCAATCTACGGCCATAGGCTACAACGCAGGGGCTCATGGATCTTACGCCATCGCCATGGGCAACGGTGCTTCGGCTACCAACACCTATGCTATAGCCATAGGTGCCAGCGCGAATGCTCCTTACTCTCAAGCTACGGCCCTGGGCAATGGGGCTAATGCTACCGACTCCCAGGCTACGGCCATAGGCAGTGGTGCAGGGGCTCGTGGATCTTATGCTACTGCTCTGGGCAATGGGGCTTCTGCCTATTCCTCTTATACTACCGCTCTGGGCAGTGGTGCTATAGCCCAGTCATCTGATGACACAGCTATAGGCAGCAGTGCAAAAGCTAGTGGTGGAGACGCAACGGCTCTTGGATATAATGCACAGGCGACGGCTCCTAATGCCACGGCTCTGGGCAGCGGTGCATCGGCTTATTATCATGCCATTGCTATCGGAGCTGCTTCGGCTTCCAGCTCCTACGCCCTGGCTGCAGGGGATGGGGCCAATGCCCAAGAATATCAGGCCATTGCCCTGGGCTACAATGCCAAATCTAATGTAACAGGCGGCGTTGCTCTGGGCAGCGGTTCCACGGCCAATGTTGATTCCGGCAAGACCGGCCTGGATCCCCATACCGGCAAGGCTTCCACCGCCACCGGGGCACCCTGGGTGTCCACTCTGGGCGCCCTATCCGTAGGCACCGTGGACAGCGACGGCACGGCCACCGGCACCCGCCAGATCAACGGCGTAGCCGCCGGAACCCAGGACACCGACGCTGTCAACGTGGCCCAGCTGAAGGCCATGGAAACCAAAATCAACATGCACTACTACAGCGTCAATTCCACCCTTTCCGGTGACGGGAGCAACTACGACAACACCGGCGCTTCCGGCACCAATGCCCTGGCCGCCGGTCCCATGGCCAGTGCCAGTGGCGAAGACGCCGTGGCCATCGGCTATGGCGCCCAGGCGGAAGGTAAGGGCGCCACGGTCATCGGCCAGTATGGCAAAGCCACCGGCCGCTATGCCCTGACCTTTGGCGGTCAGCAGACCGATACCACCGCAGAGCAGGCCGACAATGTGGCCAGCGGGGATAATGCCCTGTCCTTCGGCGAACGGACCACAGCCAGCGGTACCAATTCCACCGCCTTTGGCTGGCAGACCACGGCTAAAGAGAAACGGGCCACTGCCTTTGGAGAGCGCACCACCGCATCCGGTGCCAACGCTACGGCCTTCGGCCAGCTGGCTGTGGCTTCCGGACAGAACTCTATGGCTTTTGGCAATGAAGCGGTAGCCAACAACTACGGTTCCACTGCCTTCGGCAATCGTACGGAAGCCCTGGGCGAATACTCCACCGCTTTCGGCAACAGCACCGTAGCTGCCGGTATGAACACGGTGGCTTTTGGTACGGACAACGTGGCCGGTGCCGTGTTGGATGGACATGGTGCCTATACCAACATCATCTATAAGACCGATAAGAGAGGCCGTGTTGTCAAAGATGAAAACGGCAATCCCATTGAGCTTTCCCGGGAAAAGATGGATGCCCGGGGGAATCTGGCTTATCTGGACAATGATGGTAATACCAAATCTGTCACCTATACTGTTGCTGGTGGGGAAACTCACAGCTATGTGCTGCTCCAGGGAGAAGACGGCAATACCTATATCCGTGATTACAGAGGCAATATCCGCTCTGCCACGATTGGAACCGACGGTAAAGTGACAGTGGGTGATACAGCTCTTACGAATGTAACGCTGAAACAGGCCAACGCTGGTGCCAATGGCTATCACATCCTGAGCAATGCCAATGCCACCGTCTGGGGCGAGAATAGCATTGCTTCCGGCGAAGCGTCTACAGCATTTGGCGTGGGTTCCAACGCCGCGGCAAAAAACTCTCTGGCCGCTTTGGGCGGCACGGTGGATGAAACAGCCACCAACGCCGCCGCCATCGGAAATGGGGCCCAGGCCAAATTGGCAGACAGCGTGGCTCTGGGCAGCGGGGCTGTGGCCAACCGTTCCGGCGGTTCCAAGGGGTACGATGTGCTGACTGGAAATGCCACCACAGAGGCTTCTGCGGCCTGGGTTGCCAATGCCAACGCCATTGCCATCGGCAACGACACGGAAGGCAGCCTCCTGACCCGCCAGATCACTGGTGTGGCGGCCGGTTCCCTGGATACAGATGCCGTCAACGTGGCCCAGCTGAAAGCGGCAGGCCTCGGCTTCACCACCAACACCAAGGATGCTTCCAATACCACGGACAACTACAAAGGCTACAAGGTGGTCAGCCGGAAACTGGGGGACACCATTGCCATCAAGGCCAGCGATGAAACTGACAACCACAGATACAGCACGAAGAATCTGACCACCCGCATTGCGGAAAATGGCGATATTTCCATCCTCATGGATGAAAATCCTGCCTTTACGTCCGTGACCACCAGTGATGTGATTTTTGCCGGCAATCCGGACCTGACGGACAAGGACGGCAAGGCAGCCAAGGCGGACACCAATGTCCATTACGGCGCCAAGACCCTGACCGACAGCCAGAACATCACCACGTCCGGCAATGACCCGGCGGCTACCCGTCTCCACTATAAGGACGAACAGGGCCATACCTATGAACTGGCCACCATGGACGACGGCCAGATCTACGCCGGCGACATCAAGGACGACGGCACGCCGGACACCGCCGGCTTTGGCCGCAAGATGAATGAAAAGACCACCATCAACGGCGGCGTGACCAATAAGGACAGCCTCACCGACGGAAACATCGGTGTGGTCTCCAACGGCACCGATACCCTGACGGTGAAACTGGCCAAGGACCTGAAGAATTTGACCTCCGTCACCACCGGCAAGACCGTCATGGATGACAGCGGCATCAAGATTACCAACGATGCAGCCGATGAAACAAAGAATGTGGTCATTAACGGCGATAAGATTTCCTACGGCGGCAATCAGGTCACCAACATGGGCAGCGGTGCGGACGGCACGGCTGATGGCAAACCGACCTACAACACGGATACCAACGGCGCCAATATCGGCGATGTGAAGAATATCGCCAGCAGCACCGTTCAGCCAGTCATCGATACGGTGAACAAGGGATGGGAGCTCGATGTGAACGGCACGAAACAGAAAGCCGTGACACCGGACAGCCCGAAAGTCAACCTGATCCAGGGCCAGAACATCACCATTACCGGCGATGCGACCAACACAGATAACGTGACCATTGCCACAGCCGACGATGTGCGGTTCAATACGGTCCGGGTAGGCGGAGATGCGGACGGCAAAGGCGGATATACCGGCGGTATTGTGATTGGCAAACAGTCTGGGGGAGACAGTGCCAACCCGGATGAAAATGATTACATTACAGGGCTAAAGAATATCAACTGGGACAGCAACAAAATCCAGAGCGGCCGTGCGGCTACGGAAGACCAGCTGAAAAAAGTCGCGGACGACATTAAGCAGGGTACCGTTGCCGGTGATGTATACGTTACTGGCGGTGAAGTGGCCTATCACACTGATGGCGGTAGCGACAATGGTCAGCCTACGGTCAATGATGGTACGGGAAAACTTACCCTGACAGAAAACAATAAGACCTCAAAGATTGAAATCACTGGCCTTCACGACTATTATGTGACAAATGGAACGGTAACTGATGATGGGAAGACACTGGAACTGACCCGGAATGACAGGGATGAAAATGGGAATCCCCAAAAGATTTCCATCGATTTGGGCAATGTACTTAAACATGATCTCCATCTGGTGCAGAACCCGGCAGCCGGTTCTAATGGAAAGTACACGGTTGATACGAAAACTGGTACAGTGACTCTGAAGGTCCAGAATGGGGATGGAACGGATGCCAGCGACATCACCATCGGTGGCTTCGAAGAACTGGGGAAAGGTCTCAAGTTCGGCGCCAACCAGAAGGGGGCGGAAAGCGGTTCCAACCCGGTGACCAACCAGCTGGGCAGTACCATCAACATCACCGGTGCTGGGGATAAAACACTGGATAAATACTCCGGCAAAAACCTGCTGACTTCTGTGGAACAGGATGCAGACGGCAACACCACCATCCATGTGCTCATGGACAAGAATATTTCCGCGGACAGCGTAGTGGTAGGCCAGGAAGGTAAAGCTGGGAAAGACGGCAAGGATGGGTACATCGGCATCAACGGCAAAGACGGTGCTGATGGCATCACGACCACCCTTATCCGTACCGAAAAGGGCCAGACAGGTGCTGATGGCAAGAACGGCAAACCTGGCGTGGATGGCACGGACATCACCCGCATCGTTTACCAGAACGGACAGGACGGCACCGACGGGAAGGATACTCAAACGGTAGCCACCCTGGATGATGGTCTGAAGTTCGCCGGGGATGACGGCCAGAATGATGCTTCAAAAGTCATCACCAGGAAACTCAATGAACGGCTGGATATCGTAGGGAAAGCCAAAGGTGATCTGACGGATGCCAATATCGGTGTGACAAAAGATGATAATGGCAAGCTCTACATCCAGCTGGCCAAACATGTAAATCTGGATGATGGTACCCTGCAGGCGGGAGATGCCAAGATTGGTCATTTCACCAATACGGAACTGACCACCAACAAGGGCAACCATCCTGTTGATGGCAGCTATACGATCGGTCTGTCCAATAAGGACTGGAGTGTATCGAATCCAGATTATGTCAGCGGCCGGGCTGCTACGGAAGACCAGCTGGCCAAAGTCAGCGAAGCCATCAACAATGCCACTACGGCCGCCGGCAAGCGTACGGTGGTCACGGTCAACGACAAATCCAATCCGGCAACAGCTGATCCGGGAGCCAATGCCTATGGGGAATATGATACCCAGAATGGCAACCTGATGATTGCGGCCAAGAGAGACAGCGATGGCCTGATGACCTACAACATCAAGCTCAACGACAACCTGTCTTTGGGGAAAGACGGCACGGACGGTCAGGAAGGCACCCTTGGTCTGACCGGTAAAGATGGCCTTCCGGGAGCCGACGGCAAGCAGGGATACAGCACCACCCTCATCAGGACGGAAAAAGGACAGGCAGGAAAAGACGGTAAGACCGGTAAGGAAAACCTTGCCGGGACCGATATGACACGCATTGTCTATACCGATAAGGATGGCGGCAATCCCCAGACCGTGGCTACCCTGGATGACGGCCTGAAGTTCGTGGGCAATGACGGGAAGGAAGTCGCTAAAAAGCTCAATTCCACCCTGTCCCTTACAGGCGGCATCACCGATGGAGATGCACTGAAAAAGGCATCCGGCAGGAACCTGGGCGTCCGCAGCAATGAAAAGGGCGATGGCCTGGAAATCGTCATGACCGATACACCGGATTTTGCCAAAGTCACGGTGGGCGAAGGTACGGATACGAATTCCAAAATCACCATCGGGAACCAGACCGTTACCGGCAAAAAGTCGGATGGCAGCACTGCAGATCAGTCTCAGACCGGTAACTACATCACCGGCCTGGACAACAAGGCTTGGGACAAAGACAATATTGTGGAAAACCGGGCCGCCACGGAAGGCCAGCTGAGCCAGGCCATTGGCGAAATCAAGGGCGCTGAAAAGGGCGGCTTCGGCCTGGCAGATGAAACGGGTAACACCGTGAAGCAAGACCTGGGCGGTACCATTGCCGTCAAGGGCGATGGAAAGAACATCCAGACGAAAGTCAAGAACGGTGGGCTGGAAATTTCCCTGAACAAAGATGTGGACCTGGGGGACGATGGCAGTGTGAAAGCCGGGAACACCACCATCAATCAAGATGGAGTGGATACCAACAAGGTGAAAGTGGGTGGCATCACCATTACGGATCAGGGCATCAACGGCGGGGCCAAGCAGATTACCAATATCGCCAGCGGCATCGACGGGAAACAGTATGCCGATGACGGTGACAACAACGCCGCCAGCATCGGGGATGTGAAGCAGCTGGCCAGGAATGAAGCGAAGGCTTCTGAGGCCAGGAGCGGCAAGAACATCACTGTGAAGGATGACCATACGGTGAACCTGAATGATGATATCACCCTGGGCAATGATGCCACCAAACAGGTTACCGTCAAAGGCTCTGAAGGCCAGGTGACCATCGGTACTGGTGATAACGCTATGATCCTGGGCCAACAGGCCAATGGGGCTGGGGACAACAACCCGGCCACGGGCAATTTCCTGAATGGCCTGGACAATCGGAACTGGGATGGTGAACACATCCAGAACGGCCGGGCCGCCACGGAAGACCAGCTGAAGACTGTCAGCGACAAGGTGGACAGCGGCCGCGTATTCCAGGGCGATGATGGCCAGAATGTCACCGTAGGCCTGGGCGATACCCTGAAGATCCAGGGCGGCGCCAGAGAGGTCAGTAGTGATCCTAACATCGGCATCGTAAAAGGCGCCGATGATACGCTGAACGTCCGTCTGGCTAAGAATCTGACCGGCCTCAACAGCGTCACTACGGGCAACACGACCATCAATAACGGTGGCCTGACCGTCAAGACTGGCGACAGCACCCATCAGGATATCACCATCCAGCAGGGTGATGTCAACATGGGCGGCAACAAGATTGAAGGCGTTGCACCGGGCAAAATCAGCAAGGACTCGACCGATGCCGTCAACGGCAGCCAGCTCTATGCGGCCGATCAGGCTATTTCCTATCTGGGCGGGACTGTGAATAAACTGGGAACCCGCGTAGACCGCGTCGGTGCCGGCTCGGCGGCTTTGGCAGCCCTCCATCCGCTGGACTTCGATCCCGATGACAAGTGGGACTTTGCCGCAGGTTACGGCCATTACCGGGGAGCCAATGCGGCAGCTGTCGGAGCGTACTACCGCCCCAACGAAGACACCATGTTCAGCATCGGCGGATCCTTCGGCGGCGGGGAAAACATGTTCAATGCCGGCGTCAGCATCAAACTGGGACAGGGCAATCACATTTCCACATCCCGCGTAGCCATGGCCAAAGAAATGGAAGCCATGCGCCGCCATATGGCCGAACAGGATGCCCTCATTGCCAAACTGGAAAGCATGCACGGCATGGCGGAAGGTCCGGAAAAGAGTGCCCTCTTCCCTGATGTGGCAGAAAACCACTGGGCGTACCAGTATGTGACGACACTGGCTAAGAAAGGGATTCTTGAAGGGTATCCCGATGGCGAATTCAAAGGGGACCGCATGATGACCCGCTACGAATTTGCAGCCATCGTATACCGCATCGTTGAAAGCGGTGTGGGAAGCACGGATCCGGAACTGAGTAAACTGGTCAGAGAATTTTCACCGGAACTCCAGTACATCCGGATTGACACAATCCATCGCGACGATAAAGGTCAGCCGACGGTACAGCGTGTCCGCGTCAAAGACAGAAAATAGAATGTACGCAAATAAACGGAGCAGTCTGACAGACTCATTTGTCTGCCGGATTGCTCCGTTTTACTTTTATCCGGTGTATGTGTTATTTTTCTACAGCCGTGCGTTCCAACAGTGTGCCGTCAGGCAGGAAACTCTGGAATGTCAGCTGATTTTCTGTAGCTTCCATAGTCATATAATTATCTGTTTCCGGCTGGGGCGCTACATATTCATCCAGACTGTGCTGTTTCCAGAGGCCGGGATACTGGACGTTGCCAGCTACGCCGGTAATGATGTAGAGCGGTCCCGACGGATCGCGCTGGAAATTCCTGATGTGTCCCCGGTCACGGTAGGTGTGCAGGTGGGCGGAAAGGACGACGTCTACGCCCGTTTCATCAAAGAGGGGCATCCAGAATGTGCCTTCTTGGGAAAATCCTTCTTCCCGTGGCTGGGGCCGGCTGGCGAATCCGTATTGCAGTGGATCCTTATGCATGAGGACGACTTTCCATTTCTTCGTCGTTTTTGCCATATCCTGGCGGAACCAGGCTGCCTGATCTTCGTTGAGCTGTGGCTGCCAGTCAGCCAGTTCCGATGCCTGCGTATTGAGGACGACGAAATGAACATCTCCATAATCGAAAGAATAGAACTGGTTTTGATACGATTTAGGGACGCCGCCGGGCAGAGAGAAGAGATGGAGATAGGCTTCGGGCATCCGTACCTTCCAGTCGCGGTTGTACGTTTCGTGGTTTCCCATGAGTGGGACTACGGGGATGCGGCGGATCATGGGGCCGACGACATCGAACCAGGCATTCCACTGATAGTGGTCCTGCCCGTTATCTACGAGGTCGCCCATATTGATGAAAAACTGGGCATCGTTGTTGCGCTGCCAGGCCGGTTGAGCCGTAGCCGCCCAGTAACTGTAATCACTCGATTGGGAATCAGGGAAGATGAGGGCTTTGAAATCATTTCCCCGGGCCGTCTGGAATTCCTGCCATTCCGTCCGTTTTTCTCCGTATCCGACGCGGTATTCGTACGTCGTTCCCGGTGTGAGGTCCTGCAGCAATGCGCTGTGGACGTAGGTCGTCGTATCATCGTCGTTAAAGGCTTCATTTGTCGCCTGCTGCTGGAACACGTCGCCATCAGATCCCTTGACGCGGTATTCGACCAGTGCCGGCTCTTCGGAAAAATCAGACTGCCACATGATGGTGCGGCTCGTCATGCTGTCACGGGTGATAATCTGGCGTACGTGAGAGGCATCGACATCGCTGGTCAGATCGTAGTGAGCGGCTGCTGCTTTGGTGACTTGTATGCCCTGACGGGCCACGGCTTTGGAACCGGGTATAAAGAAATAAGCTCCTATGAGAGCGGCTGCCACTAGGGGAAGGGCAGTCAATATAATTTTTTTTCGCGTTAATTTCATATACATTCCTCCTGTGATGGCTTATTTTAGCACATGGAGTGAGCTTTAAGTCAAGACTTTTTTTACAAAATGCTTCTTGACATGGTACGTATTCGGGACTACAATACCTGTATGTATAAAGAAACTCGATGAGCGGGAGCAAGTAGCTCTTTCATACCCCTTTCAGCGAGCCGGTGAGGGTGGAAGTCCGGCAGGAGGAGAAAGAAGGAATGGGCCCGGGAGAGGCTGTCAGAAGTCAGTATGACAGGCCGGAACTTTCACCGTTACCAGGAAAGAGTGCATGATGATGTGCATGTAAGAGCCGGGCATTATGCCAACCAGGGTGGTACCGCGGAAATACTTTCCTTTCGTCCCTATATATAAGGGATGGAAGGTTTTTTTATTGACAGGAGGAAAACAATCATGTCTATTATCTTTTCAGGTATCCAGCCGAGTGGCAATCTTACATTAGGGAATTATCTGGGTGCACTGCGTAATTTTTCTAAATTACAGGATGCCAATGAATGTTATTATTGCATCGTCAATCAGCATGCTATCACCGTGCCGCAGGATCCGCAGCTTCTCCATGAACGGACCCGTCAGCTGGCGGCTATTTATATCGCTTCCGGTCTGGATCCGCAGAAAGCGACGCTGTTCGTACAGTCGGAAGTTCCGGAACACGTACAGCTCGGCTGGATCATGATTACATCTTCTTATGTAGGTGAACTGGAACGGATGACCCAGTATAAGGATAAGGCTTCCAAACGGGGCGATTCCATTCCGGCCGGTCTTCTGACCTATCCGCCCCTGATGGCGGCAGACATCCTGCTGTATCAGGCTGACTACGTTCCCGTTGGCGATGATCAGAAGCAGCATATGGAAATTACCCGTGACCTGGCACAGCGGTTCAACCGTCTGTACGGGGACGTATTTAAACTGCCCCAGATCCTGCTCGGCCACGATGGCACTCGTGTCATGAGCCTGCAGGAACCGACGAAGAAAATGAGCAAATCTGATTCCAACACGACGGCTACTATTTATCTTCTCGACGATCCCAAAGATATTGAAAAGAAAATCAAACGGGCCCAGACGGACAGCCTGAATACCGTGCGTTATGACACGGACTGCCAGCCTGGTATTTCCAACCTGATTGAAATTCTCTCGGCCGTGACCGACCAGAGCCATGAAGATATTGAAAAAGCCTACGAAGGCAAAGGCTACGGAGCATTCAAGAAAGATGTAGCCGATGCTGTCATTTCCGTACTGGAACCTATCCAGCAGCGCTATCATCAGCTCGTAGGCGATTCCGAACTGGATGCCATCCTCGACGAAGGCGCCAAGAAAGCCCATGCCAAGGCCAATGTCACTTATGTGAAAGCCTGCCGGGCTATGGGTCTGTACCGTAAATAAGGAGTACATATGAGCCATTTCTTTGCCATTTTGGCGCGCATGAAATTTATCCGCCGCTGGAGCCTGATGCGTAACACCATCGAAGAAAATGTGCAGGAGCATACGCTGCAGACGGCGATGATTGCCTATCACCTCTGCCTGTTACACAATACATATTATGCTGATGGCGGCACTGTAGATGCCGGACGGGCCGTCCTGCTGGCGCTGTATCACGATGCCAGTGAAGTCTTTACTGGTGATATGCCGACGCCGGTCAAGTACTTCAGCCCGGTCATGCGCAGGACCTATGGCGAAGTGGAACAGCTGGCACAGAAACGGCTTGTCGAAACGCTGCCAGAGGATTTGCAGCCTGATTATGAATGGCTGATCTGTCATGCTGAAGAAGATCCTGTATGGCCCTTTGTCAAGGCGGCTGATACATTGAGCGCGTACTTGAAATGCCTTCAGGAAAAACATGCCGGCAACAACGAATTTAATGAAGCATATGAAACCATCGGAGCCCGTCTGCGTGACCTGGGAATGCCGGAGGTAGAGCAGTTTCTCCGCGACTATGCGCCGAGTTTTCTCCTGTCTCTGGATGACATGAATGGCGGATCCTGACCAGCGTGAGGTGTGATATGGATATTACTTATTATGATATTGGTCTCAATCTGTTTACCCGGTCTTTTACTAAGCCGGAACGCATCCTGGCTGATGCGGCAGCCGATGGAATCTGCTGTATCCTAACCGGGTCCGAGGACCGGGAAAACCGTAAGGTCAATGACTTTGTCAAACGGCACGATGCCTATGGGACGGCCGGAATCCATCCGCATGCGGCAGATGAAGCGAAAGAGGCCGATATAGCAGAAATCCGGCGCATCGTAACGACCAATCCCAGAGTCGTCGCCGTAGGGGAAACGGGTCTTGATTACGACCGCATGTATTCGACAAAAGAGAACCAGCTCCATTTTTTCAAAGAGCTCATCGCCCTGGCGGAAGAGCTGGATAAGCCCATGTTCCTCCATGAACGGGACGCTGCCCGTGATTTCATTTCCTGTTTTTCCGGACATGAAGCCATCTGCTCCCAGTCCGTCGTACATTGTTATACCGGCGACAGGAAAACATTAGAGACACTGCTCGATATGGGATTTTATATAGGTATTACAGGCTGGATCTGTGACGAACGGCGAGCCGATGACCTGCGCGATGCCGTATCGATTCTTCCTCTGGACAGAGTGCTGCTGGAAACGGATGCGCCCTATCTGACACCGCGGGGATATCACCTGCCACGGACCAATGTCCCCAATAATATTGTCTACGTGGCGCAGACACTTGCTTCGTATATGGATGTGCCGGTTGGGGATCTGATCGTACAGGCTAAGAAAAATACAGAAACGTTGTTCCGTTTATGACGGAAGTAGCGGAGAAGGCTGAACAGGACACGGGTTTCTGCTTCAGCCTTCTTTTTGTGGTATTTTTTCTGTAGTTGCAGGAATTTGGGAAAATGTATAGAATTGTATAAGGAAGTACTTGCGCAGGCAAGGACTTTTTCAACATAAAACATCCTTGTTAGGAGGTAATGGGAATGACAATTGGCTTATTCTGGTCCCGCTACGAATTAGAGCTTCATGAAAAGAATCTGCGCGAGATCGATGCCAAATATACGTTTTTAATTCATTATGAAATGTGGAACTGGCTGATCGCCAAGATTCCGGAAAAAGTGCAGATACAGATTCTGCGCGGACATAATCATGGTGAAGGATCGTGGTCCTGCCGGCAATGGGTGGAACATATGCTGGACTGGCTGAAAGAAAACAAGCCTGCCGATATATATAATGCCGTTCTCGATAAGATTGCCATTGTCCGTTCCCAGCCGGTAGAAGAAGCGGAGCGTCATGCGGCGCGTACGTTATCCGATGACGAGCTGGCAGAAATGCAGGCTGCCGGGTACTTTAAGTCTGTCCCGCCCAGAACAAGGAACGAATAAGTAAGCGGAGGTGAACTCATGAGGTTTGCTGTAGCCATACGTTTTTTCGTGTGTATCGTATGTTTTTGCCTGACCGCGGCCGTGACGGGGCCTGCTGCATGGGCACAGGAAGCAGAGTCTGCCCGGGTCATTTCCATTTCCGGTGAAATCGATGGCAGCCAGGCAGCACTGGTGCAGCGCGGTATCAGCCAGGCGGAAGAAAACGGAGATAAGGCCATCGTCGTTCGTATCAATACGCAGGGCGGCCGTGTAGACAGTGCGCTGCGCATCCGTGATCTTTTGCGGGAAACATCCATCCCGACAATTGCCCTCGTCACGTCACGGGCCTGGTCAGCCGGAGCGTTGATTGCCATCGCCTGCCGCCATATCGTCATGGCACCGGGAAGCAGCATAGGCGCGGCAGAACCCATACCGGCGACGGAAAAAAATATTGCCGCCCTGAAATCGGAATTCAGTACGACGGCCGCTGATAATGGCCATAATCCCCGCATTGCCGAAGCGATGGTCGATAAAAAAGACGGCCTGCCCGGATATGCCGATGCCGGCGAAATCCTTGCGCTCACGGACGTACAGGCCCGGGAGCTGAATTTGTCGGAAGGAACGGCGGATACGGCGGAAGAAGCACTGCATCTGTTCAGTCTGGACGATGCGACCGTGTATTATGAAGACCGGAACTGGAAGGATGAAACGCTGGGGATGCTTCAGAATGAATACGTCCGCATGCTGTTTGTCGGGCTTATCCTGGCGGCGGTCCTTATCGAAATCAAAACAGCCGGTATCGGTGTCGGACTGGTAACGGCCTGCCTGCTGGGAGGGGTTATGCTCATATCCGGCGATGGCACACTGGCCGATGATCTGAAGGTCATCGGGGCTTTTATCGGCGGTCTGGTCCTCATTGCTCTGGAACTGGTTACGCCGGGAATCGGCATCTTTGGTGTGGCTGGCATCCTGCTGCTCTTTGGCAGTCTGTTCTGGATGCTCGGGGCGACAGTGCAGGCACTGTATATCCTGGCTGGCGGCATCGTCATTGCCGTCATCCTGTTTTACATCCTGGGCAGACGTCTGCCTAAAAGCCGGTTGTTTGCCAAAGTGGCCCTGACGACCCGGTCTACGAAAGAAAAAGGTTATACATCACAGGAAGATAAGAGCAAGTATCTGTTTCAGCGCGGTACGACGATTACTATCCTGCGTCCGGCCGGTACAATCCGCATTGGCAAAGAACGGGTCGATGCCGTTTCGAGCGGAGGCTTCATAGACCGGGATGTAGCCGTGCGCGTCATCAAAGTCGAAGGTGCCCGGGTCGTCGTCGAACCGGTGCCGCCTGGTCCATAAGGAGGTAGGTTATGTCTATGTTATCTCTTTTAGCAGCGCCGCTGTTTGTTATTGTCGCTGCTATCATCGTTATTTCATTATTTCTCCATTTCGTGCCACTGGGACTGTGGATTTCAGCTATGGCGGCCGGCGTTTCCGTAGGTATCGTCAATCTTATCGGCATGCGCCTGCGCCGCGTCGTTCCGTCTAAGATCATCCTTCCCCTGGTCAAAGCGAACAAGGCCGGTCTCGACGTCAATGTCAATCAGCTGGAAGCGCATTATCTGGCCGGCGGGGATGTAGACCGCGTGGTCGATGCCCTGATAGCCGCCCACCGGGCGACTATGTCCCTGACCTTTGAAAGAGCCTGCGCTATCGATCTGGCCGGCCGGGATGTCCTGGAAGCGGTACAGATGAGTGTCAACCCAAAAGTCATTGAAACGCCGTTTATTTCGGCCGTTGCCCAGAATGGCATCGAACTTAAAGTACGGGCCCGGGTCACGGTGCGGGCCAATATCGACCGCCTCGTCGGTGGTGCCGGGGAGGCGACGGTCATTGCCCGTGTCGGGGAAGGCATCGTTACCAGCGTCGGCTCGGCAGCGGACCATTCACAGGTCCTGGAAAATCCGGACGAAATCAGTAAGACCGTCCTCAGCAAGGGACTGGATGCAGGAACGGCCTTTGAAATCCTGTCCATTGATATTGCCGATGTCGACGTAGGTCGTAATATCGGCGCCCGTCTGCAGACCGATCAGGCTGAAGCCGATAAACAGATTGCCCAGGCCAAAGCCGAAGAACGGCGGGCCATGGCTGTGGCAAAGGAACAGGAAATGCAGGCCTATACGCAGGAAATGCAGGCCAAGGTCGTCGAAGCCCAGGCAGAAGTACCGCTGGCTATCGCCCAGGCGTTCCGTGAAGGAAATCTGGGCGTCATGGATTATTACACCATGCGCAACGTCATGGCCGATACCAAGATGCGCGATGCCGTAGCCAAGGCAGGCATACCGAAGGCCAAGGCGCAGCCGTCGGCTGTATCGGGCCATCCCGTGACGCCTGCCCCGGAAACACCGGCTGATAAGTAGGTGATGGTATGGAATATATTATTGCCATAATCCTTCTCATGCTCTTGTTTTCCCTGCCCGATGCCCTGCGCCGTAAAAGACGTTATCCGCACCGGGGAAAGCGCCGCAGCAGCCCTATAGATACGCCGCAGCGGCAAAAGCAGACGAGACCGGAGCCATCTCCGCAGAGAGCTTCACAAACCGGACAGGCCCCGGAACAGGGGAAAATGCATACGGCCGGGCAGGGAACGCGGAATCCGGCGCCAGCCGATACGGGACGCCTGGAAGGCAATCACCGTCCGGCCGCTGCGGTTATCGGCACGACAGCGGAACCAGTCACCGTTCCCGGCGCTCCTGCCGTCGTATATTCCTATGTCCAGCCGCCGGCCTGGAGCGGGCTCTCCGGTGAAGCACGGGATATCTATGCAGGTCTTGTCTGGTCGGAACTACTGCAGAAACCTGTTTCCCTGCGGGATAGAAAATAAAGATACGGCCGCTGGCAGATTGCTGACGGCCGTGTTTTACTTGAGGTAAACGATATGATTACAGAAGAAAAAATATACATAGGGAACATTCCCTGCCTGAAAATAGCGTGTCATGAAGATGTAAAAGGCGTAGTCATTTTTTATCATGGCTGGACATCGACAAAAGAACTGCAGTCCCTGCGCGGCCATATTCTGGCAGCATACGGGTATGATGTGCTGATTCCCGAGGCCATCCATCACGGGGAGCGGGGCATCATCGATTACGAAGAAAATCCGGCAGCGTATGGGGAATTCTGGCAGACCATATTCCAGAATCTCCGTGAAGCGCCGCAGGTCATCGCCTATGCCAAAACCTGGCATGATGATGTGCCGCTGGCCGTCATGGGACATTCCATGGGCGGATTTACGGCTCTGGGGGTTATGACGTGGAACCGGGATATACAGGCGGCAGTCGCCATGAATGGCTCCGGCTGGTGGGATGAATCAGACCGCCGTTTCCGGGCAGGACTGCCGCTGGAACCGATGGATTTTCTTCCGCAACTGCGCCGTGAAATCAGCCGGTGGGATCCGTACACTCATACGGAAAAACTGGAAGGCCGTTCGGTGCTGGCGTTGACTGCCGGCAATGACGATACGGTTGACCCCATGGCCCAATCCTACTATATGGATAAGCTGTATACCCTGGCAGGCGTACGGAGCCGGTTCGTCACTTATCCGGGATTGAAGCATTTTGTCACGACGAATATGATGGGCGATGCCGTAAACTGGCTTACCGACGTATTATAAGAAAACGACCTGTCCCATGATGGTTTTCTCCTATCATGTGGCAGGCCGTTCCTTTATCTACGGCAAACTAAAAGCGAAATACGATGAAGTTTTATGCGTGATCATCAGGGAAGGCTTTCGGAAAAATCGAGGCCTTCATCCGTTGCGTAATACGTACCTTCTTCTTTTCCCGGTTCGAGATATTTTTTATCCACCAGCCCTTTCAGGAGCACTTCGTCTACCGGGCGGGGATCGAACATGTCTTCCGGACGGGCTTCTTCCCGTTCGACGACGGCAATGACACTGGCTTCCAGCTCTTCTTTTGAAGGGGTTCCATTGGCGTAGTAAATACGCGGGATATACATGGGAAATTCCTTGCAGGATTTATAGAAAAACTGGCCGATAGCCCGGGCTTCACTCAGGCTGTTGTGCATATCCAGATCAATACCCATTTCTTCACAAATGGCATCCAGTTTATGGGAATCAAAGGTGTACAGTTTTTTTGCTATTTCCAGAGTATCGATAAAACGAAATTCCGGCGGCTTGATGCCAAATACGGTAAGGGCGTGGGTGATACAGCCGATGACGTAAGGCGCATTGTGGCAGACCAGCGTGTGGCCGATAAAATAGTCTTTCATGCCGGCATTCCAGTATTCGCCAAATTCGTCGGCTTTGCTCAGGAGTTCCCAAGTTACATCGGGATTTTTTAAGTCACGCAAATCTTTTTCCGGAGGCTGGATATAAAAATAATGCTGATCCTTTAGTTCACCGCCGGCAAATTCAGCAAAGCCTATGAGACAGATGGAGTAGGGCTGCCGGGAAGCCAGTTCAATAGAGACAGCAGTAAACCGCTGAGGCTTGCGCCGCGTGTATTCAACGGGGCCGATGGGATACTTGTAATATCCGTCAGACGGCTTGATATCGAACTGGTGAAGATTCTGGATTTTGATATGAGTGCGTTTTTCTACGGCTTCCTTCGCTTTCTGCTTACGGCTGCGCCGCCGGATGGCCATAATCATAGAGTAGAGGACGGCAGCGACAAACAGAAAGGAGACAATCATACCGCCGTAATGAAGTAAAGTGTTCATATCCATGGCTATCAGTTCCTTTCGCTGTTTTTGGCATCTTTCTTTTTATCGAAGGTATGATAGAATGTCATATTATAGCAATTGAAAAAGGCATTGTCTGCTGCTTTGCCGTTGACGGAATAGCGATCTGTCGTCGCAACTTCCGGGTCGGGATTGATGGTTTGTGCCGATGGGGTGCCTTTCAGCGTATCGTAGGTCATCGTAGACAATGTCTGCGTCCGGACCGTCTGGGCGTTAAAGTTATAGAAGAAATTGTTCTGATAACCTGTCGCCGTATTTGTAGAGTAGTCATAAGTCAGTACGGTGGCCTGGATGACATAATAGGGAGGGTCGTAACGGATGGAATTGATGGAATTCATATCAATGTAGGATTCGGTCATTTCATCGTGGCCCACCTGGATGTAACGGGGGTTGTCATCAAAAAACATGGCTGAGGCCAGTGTGCAGCCAAAAGCAGCCGCTACCATAAGGGCAGATGCTATTTTTTTAAACATGTCGATCTTCTCCTTTGAATGTGTAATTCAGATACCATATATTATAGCAGATATTGGAGCAGATTAAACATAAATATCCGTAATAGGTAGCAAACAGGAGTTTGCCGATTGAAGTCGAATTATATATAGAGAAAGATGAATTGGGAGTGATATAGTGTCTGTTTTATATATTGGTCTGCCTTTTTCCCAGTGGGAAGCAGATGAAGCGCTGAAGAGAGACGAGGAGAAACGGATTGCCTCCTTTCAGCGGGCCGGCCTGTCTCTGGTACCCGTCAACGGAGGTGCGGGAAGCAGCCGAATATGCCGTCATTACGGATGGGATGATTCGTTTGTTTGTGAAAATGAACTGCCCGATGAAGAATTCCTGACGGATCATGTCTTTTGGGAAGATTATATGCTATTGTATATTTCTCCGGGAGCGGCCCGTTCTGATGCATCGTATCAGCAGTTTGCAGGGCAGGCAGCACGGATCGGGGCAGATAATGGAATGTTTGTAGCAGCTGATTTATGCGGCGTGACGGAACCGGTCCCCTGGCAGCACCAGGCGCATATTATCTGGCGCAGAGGCGCAGAACCGTTTCCCTGTGAGGGAAACTGCCGCCTGAGTCTGGCCTTTGATGGACATCAGATTCATGTTGCCGGAATGAAAGAAAAAGTATATCATGGTACTATAGCCACAAGGGAAACAATGCCGGCCTTTCTCCAGTCGTTGTTGCACGGTGCAACACTGGAAGAGGCATTACAGGCAGAAACGGAAATATAGTGCAGAAATATGGGATAACGAAGCGCAATTTACAGAGGAGGTATTATTTTGACCAAAACATTAACCGAAGAACATCCTTTACGGGCTGCCATACTGACGATCAGCAGCAGCCGGACATTTTCCAATGATACGAATGGATTAATGATACAATCCGCTCTTACCCAGGGCGGTCATCAGGTAGTCGATTACCAGATTGTCCGCGACGACCGGGATGAAATACTGAATCATCTTCACGAATGGGTCTGCAGTGTCGATGTCGTCATTACCAGCGGGGGTACGGGACTGGCGAAACGGGACGTGACGCTGGAGACGATAGAACCTCTTTTTGACAAGCCGGTTCCGGGATTTGCCGGTCTCATGACGGCCATGGCGTACCGTAATGATTGTGGTGTACAGTCCCTGGCATATCGTTCCAGTGCCGGAATCTGCCGCCAGTGT
This sequence comes from Megasphaera sp. UBA4382, assembly GCF_002391155.1. Taxonomy (NCBI): domain Bacteria; kingdom Bacillati; phylum Bacillota; class Negativicutes; order Veillonellales; family Veillonellaceae; genus Megasphaera; species Megasphaera sp. UBA4382. The sequence continues at coordinate 21,177 of NZ_DGRS01000037.1, forward strand.
CTGATATTCTGCCTGCCCGGGCTGCCGAGACTGATTAAACTGGGCATGGAAAAAATCATTTTACCAGAAGTGTTCCACCTGTATGAAGAACTGCAAAAATAAAGGGAACGGATGAGGGAAAAAACCGTCCCCATAATCTGCCTGCAGACGGCCGGACTATGGGGACGGTTTCATTTATCTTATATAAGTAAAATCCCTGTAATCGTATGATTACAGGGATTTTACCTACATGAGCTGGTGGGCCTACTTGGATTCGAACCAAGGACCAACCGGTTATGAGCCGGGGGCTCTACCGCTGAGCTATAGGCCCATGTAATGAGATTTCACGGGGAAACCTACCAAAACATTATAATACGACTAGCCACTGTACGTCAAGGAGAAGTTTGGGAGGTATCAGTGAAAAAAGAGGAACGCCGGGACGTTCCTCTTTTCCGTACCAGTAGATTATTTGTAGGCTTTCTGATAGATTTCCACGACATCGGCTTCGGACAGGTCGATGCGGTCGCTCTTGAACAGGAAGGCCATAGCCGATTTGGCAATGCGGGCCATCTGAGGAAATTCATCGGGAGTAATGCCGTAATCGGACATCTTCAGATCAGCTACGCCACAGTCTTTCTGCAGCCGCAGCAGGGCTGTGATGAAATCCTTCGGTTCTGTTGCTTCGGTCATACCCAGAGCCTGAGCCAGGCGGATGAAACGGCCGTCACAGACGTGATGTTCAATAAAATAGGTGAAATAAGCTTCGCTGAGCATGATCAGGCCGGCGCCATGGGGAAGTTCCTGATGGAAGGCACTGAGGGAATGTTCCATGGAATGTTCGCTTACGGTGGAGCATACGACCATTTCCAGGCCACCCAGATAGCTGCCGAATGCCACTTTTTCGCGGGCTGTCAGATTTTTTCCATCCGCAACGGCAATGGGAAGATACTGGCTGATGGCCTCAATCGCCGTAAGGGCGATCATTTCACTCATAAGGCTGGATTTATTGGCAATGTATCCTTCGATATTGTGGAACAGGGCATCGAATCCCTGATAGGCGGTGAAACGGGGAGGTACGGATGCCATGAGTTCCGGATCGATAATGGCGAGCTGCGGGAAGAGCTGGGGCCCTTTAATCGGCGTTTTTTCTTTTGTTTCCTGATTGGTAATGACGCCACCCATGTCGGTTTCTGATCCCGTGCCTGCCGTAGTTGTAATGGCAATGATGGGAAGCGGAGTTTTTTTGATAGGCATTCCCTTGCCGGTACCGTTGGTAATGTAATCCCAGACGTCACCGCCATTCGTTGCCACGACGGCAATGCCCTTGGAGGCGTCGATGACACTGCCGCCACCGAGGGCGACGAGAAAGTCGGCACCGGAAGCAGCTGCCATTTGTCCGCCTGCCGTTACGGTCTGGCGCAATGGATTGGCTTCAATCTTATCATAGAGGACCGTTTCTACGCCGGCCTGATGGAGTTGTTCTTCCGTGCGGGCCAGATAGCCATTGACCTTTACGGATTTGCCATTGGATACGATAATCATGGCTTTTTTGCCGGGCATAGGCTGTGCATGGAGCTCATTGAGCTGGCCACAGCCAAAGAGAACGCGCGTAGGTACATGCAGATTAAACATAGAATCACCCTCGATAGATAATGTAGTATTTTTTTGTCCCTCTCCAGGGAGAATTGCTTACCATTCTAGTATTTAGTATACCATAAAACAGGCGCTCCGTTATGTGAAAATCAGCCGGATCTGTATTATTTATGTATTTCCTGTGTATGGGAACGGATAGCCTGCACCCCCTCCCGGCTGTGTATCTGTTTCATCGTGCGGTAAATCCCGGTGATATAGATGGCGACGGCTATCCAGGCGAATATAAAGGCGACCAGCATCGGCCGTGTCATGACTTCACCGCTCAGCAGGCCGATTACCAGAGTGATGCTGGGTGAGCAGTACATGAGGATGCCAGAGACGGTGATAGGAACGCCTTTGACGCCGGCTGTAAAGAGCATCATGGGAATGGCCGTGACAATGCCCGTTGCCGGAAGCAGGAGCCACTGTAGGCCGTGAAATGTCCCGATAGCCCCTGTACCGTGCATTTCACTGAAACAGATGAATAACAGGGACAGCGGTACCATGGAGAATGATTCAATAAAAACGGAAACCTGACTGTCGAGGACGATTTTTTTCTTCAGGAGACTGTACGATGCCCAGGACAGGCAGATGATGAATGACAAATAGGGGACCTGGCCGTATAAGCAGAATGCCAGCACCAGGCCGGAAGCCGCCAGGAACATGGATAATTTCTGCATCAGACTGATGGTTTCATGAAAAATCAGGCCGCCAAAAAAGATGACCACAATGGGATTGATGAAATAAGCCAGACTTGCCTGGAGGATGAAGCCGCGGGTCATGGCGTAGATAAACGCCCCCCAGTTGATGGTAACGAGCAGGCAGGCACCGGCTATATACGGCCATTGCTTCCGCTGATGGCAAAGCCCTGTCAGATTGGACAGGAGATGCTTGTGCATGATCAGGATAAAGCAAAGGACGGAGGACCAGACGATGCGTGATGCCAGTGTATACAGGGGAGATAGATCGCGCAGCAGAATCCAGAATGCCGGCAGGACTCCCCAGATGACCTGACTGAGCATGAAGTATATGTAGTAGACGTTGATGCCTTTTATCATGGGACAGGGCTCCTTTTTTTGAGATATGTGACGATATGTGACATTGTATCATAAATAGAAGTATAAATATACTCATCCGCAGGGGAAATCATAAATCATGAAAAAAAGCAAGGGAAATGCGGGAATTCTAATTTACTTTTAATAAAACCGTTTTTTTCTAATGTAGAGCTCATCGTATTTTCAGGTAACGTTAATCTTCCGTTGGTATCATATATGGGAAAGGAATGGATAAAGGAGACAGGTTATTATGAGTGATCCGGAAAAAGAACTGGGAAAGGCGGGAGAAGAGCGGGCTGCCCTTTACCTGAAGCGCCAGTGCGGATATCGTATCCTGCAACGCAATTACCGGACCCGGCTGGGGGAAATCGATATTATTGCCCGCGATTGCGATACGATTGTGTTCGTTGAAGTGAAGACGAGGCGTTCCTTGTGTTACGGATATCCGGCAGAGGCCGTAGCACAGCATAAACAGTTTAAATTAAAAATAACGGCCCAGTCTTATATGGCACGGTACCGGTTATGGGATGTGCCGTGCCGGTTTGATGTCATCGAAGTCATGCCGGGTCCGGGAGGGGCGCTGCGGCTTCATCATATCCGGCATGCGTTCTGGCCGGGGATGTGAGGGTATTCCTATGTTTGCAAGTGTATATGGAGCGACGACGCTGGGACTCATGGGCAACATTATTACCGTAGAAACGGATATCGCCAACGGACTTCCCGGATTTGAAATTGTCGGAATGGCAGCGACATCTGTCAAAGAATCGAAAGAGCGGGTCCGTTCGGCTATGAAAAACAGCGGGTATGAATTCCCTATGCGGCGGATTACCATGAATCTGGCGCCGGCTGAGCTCAAAAAAGACAGTACCGGACTGGATATAGCCATTGCTGTCGGCATCATGGTGTCCAGCGGGCAGATACAGGCAGAAAAAACGGCAGGCTGCCTGTTTATCGGGGAATTATCTCTGGATGGACATATCCGGCCCGTAAAGGGACTTCTTTCGATGATTCTGAAAGGAGCTTCTGCCGGGTTTCATACGGTTTTTATCAGTGAAGAAAATGCGGCGGAAGCTTTGTTGTGCCGTAAAATGACGGTCTATGCAGTTCGCACATTGCGCGATGTCATACAGCATCTGAACGATATAGAACGGCTGGAAGCGGCCGTACCGTCCGATGACCAGCAGGAAATAAGGCCGGAATATACCATCGACTTTTCCGAGGTACAGGGACAATTCCTGGCCAAACGGGCGTTAGAAATTGCTGCCGCCGGCGGGCATAACGTACTCATGATCGGACCTCCGGGGGCCGGCAAGACCATGCTGGCCAAACGTCTGCCGACCATACTGCCGCCTATGAATACGGAAGAATCACTGGAAGTGACGAAAATTTACTCCGTGGCGGGACTGTTCCATCAGAACCGCATGATTACAGAACGGCCATTCCGCAGCCCTCATCACACGATTTCTGTCAACGGCCTCATCGGTGGCGGCACGATTCCGCGGCCGGGAGAGGTTACACTGGCCCATAATGGCGTCCTATTTCTGGATGAACTGCCGGAGTTTCCCCGCTCCGTACTGGAAGTTATGCGTCAACCCCTGGAAGATGGCGTCGTGCACATCGCCCGCGTCCACGCTTCCCTGACCTATCCGGCCCAATATATGCTCATAGCCGCCATGAATCCTTGTCCCTGCGGCAATTACGGGTCTGACCAGCTTTGTACCTGTACGCCTGGGGAAATCCGCCGTTATGTGCGGAAAATTTCCGGGCCGCTGCTGGACCGGATTGATCTGCATGTCCGCGTCGAGCGGCCCTTATACCGTGAACTCGTGTCCGATGAGGCACAGGAAGGGTCCGGTGTAATCCGGGAGCGCGTCCTGGCGGCCAGGGAACGGCAGGTAGAGCGACTGCGGCCATTTGGTATGTTCTGCAACGCCCACATGGGACACCGGGCAATCCGGGAAACGTGCTGTGTGACGGAACAGGCCAGAAGGCTTCTGCAGGAGGTATTTGATAAATTTAAACTCAGTGCGCGCAGTTACGACCGGATCATCAAGGTATCCCGCACGATAGCTGACTTGGGAGAAAGCGATGAAATAGGGCAGGAGCATGTAGCCGAAGCGCTGAGTTATAGAAATAAACTGCAAAGGATGTGACGCCAGTGGAAACGGCGAACCTCATGGAAGAACGCCGGTATATGGCAGCATGGCAATCGATAAAAGGCCTGGGAGCAAGGCGCATACGGAATATTATTTCTCACTTTGGCAGTGCGCAGAAAGCCTGGCAGGCCGATGGAGAAGCCGTGGCGGCAGCTGCCGGTCTGGGCGCGCAGAAAGCCGGCCACATCAACACTTCCCGCAACCACTTTGACTGGGATGAGCAGGAACGGCTGCTCCGTTCACGACAGGTACATCTGGTGACCTTTCAGGAGAAAGCATATCCGGAACTGCTCAGGCAGACATACAATGCGCCAGCCGTCCTGTTTTATCAGGGAATACTGCCACAGAATAATAAAACAGCAGCTCTCGTCGGAGCCCGCAAGGCTACTCCGTATGGCCTGAATGCTGCCCATACCCTGTCGGAGCAATTAGCCCGGCAGGGCGTTTTTGTTATCAGCGGGGGAGCCAGAGGCATTGATACGCGGGCCCATACAGGTGCACTCCGAGGTGGAGGCAGGACAATTGCCGTCGTTGCCAATGGCCTGGACCGGACGTATCCTCCGGAAAACCGGCGCCTGTTCCAGGAAATCTGCGATGCCGGCGGTGCCGTTGTCAGTGAGTTTTCCTTCGGCGTGGAGCCGCTGGCACGTAATTTTCCAGCCCGCAACCGGATCATTGCCGGGATGGCCCGCTGTGTCATCGTCGTCGAAGCGGCAGCGCGGAGCGGAGCATTAATTACGGCCGATTTCGCTCTGGAAGAAGGACGGGACGTCTTTGCTGTGCCGGGCAGTATTTTTTCTACCATGAGTCAGGGAACTCATGCGCTTTTGCGGAACGGAGCCATTATCCTGACCGGTGCAGCTGATGTACTGGAGGAATACGGCTGGCAGCATGTGGAATCAGAGAAAGGCAAGTCTGTCTGTACCTTTGTCTGTACCTTGTCTGATGCGGAGCGGAAGATCTATGAGGCACTTCAGGAATCGCAGGCCCTGCCTGTGGAGCAGCTGGTCATACAGACCGGTCTTGCTGCGTCAGATATCAGCTGTATATTGCTTAACCTGATGCTGCACAACCTGGTGGAAGAAATCCTGCCGGGACTGTATGTTCGCTGCCCGGCCTGATACGTTTTACTGTGATTGCGGAATGCCGGGGCCAGTAATTTCTTTCAGCCCTGTTCAGAGTCTCAGATATGTGGTACTATAGAGTGTAAAAATGACAATACCT
>NZ_DGRS01000009.1:0-6701 GCF_002391155.1 Megasphaera sp. UBA4382
TTGGTCGTCCTGAAGTAATTTTCAAACGCCAGGACCCGTCCCGCCGGGGATCCATCGGCCGTCTCGATAGACAGCCCCTCGATGACGGTAACGCCATCCTGGGTCACCGACCGTTCGGCTTTTTCCGTCGTGCCGTCACTTCCATAGAACGTCCAGTCGGGCAGGATAGAAAAATTGAGGGCAAAATCCTTTTTGGGCATCCCCAGGTACACCGTATTATACGCCGTCAGGGGATGTTCGCTGATTTCATCAATAGACAGATTATAATCAAAAGCCAGCGCACCGGCAGGTATATACATGGCGGCAGCCAGTACGGCCAGACGTGTCTTCCATTTCATAAGGAATTCCTCCTTCCTCATAGGCCATGGCATATAGCATTACGAATTTGCAGAGTCAAACGAAAATCCAATAAAACAGCCCCTGTACAATCGTGTAATCAATCAGATAAATCAGGCGCTGCAGGGGAATCAGGATGTAACTGAATACGGGTGTCGCCATGAGGACGATCAGCAAAAGGAAGCTGTACCGTTCCACACTGGCCAGGCGTATCGCCCATTCTGTCGGCAGAAAGACCGTGATGAGGCGCGACCCGTCCAGCGGCGGCAGGGGAATGAGATTGAAGATGCCGAAATTGATATTATAGATGATGATCAAATCCAGCACCAAATCCAGACTGCGCATGCGGATGCCGCTCCAGTACAGGATCATCCGTATGGCAAACATGACGAGGGCCAGGATGAAATTGGCAAAAGGGCCTGCCAGGGACACACAGATTTCCCCTTTCCGCCAGTTGCGGAAATTATTGGCATTGATCATGACCGGTTTGGCCCAGCCGAACTGGGCAACCAGCAGCATAATAAGGCCGATGGGATCGATGTGGGCAATGGGATTCAGCGTGAGCCTTCCCGTCATGCGCGGCGTAGAATCCCCCATTTTATCGGCTATCAGGGCATGGGCATATTCGTGGATGACAAGAGCCATGAGCAGCCCTGGTATAGCGGCAACGAGAGACAGTATATCGAAATGAAACATAATTTTCCTCCTCATAGATGAGTTGGCCAGAAACATATGGCCGTATACCTATCATAACAGAAAGAAGCAGGCCGGTAAAGGTCTGCTTCGTTACAACAAATAAGGGTACTGTTATGTTTCATGCTGTCCCACGTCAGATACAACGGCGCGAACCCGATGGCATGGGCCGCGTCGGCATACGGCGTCCGGACGCCTGATTCCCAGTGTTGAAATTATATCATTCCCCGGCAGGAGACAGCAAGGCCGTTTAGAACAATGTGTCCGAATCGTGACAATGATGACCGGTTACTTGAGCAGCCGGCCTACGAGTTTCACGCAGTCCGCCGCATCCTTAGAATAACCGTCGGCACCGATTTCGTCGGCAAAACTGGGAGTTACAGCAGCCCCTCCGATGATGATTTTACCGTCATAATGGCGTTTGACGGCTTCGGCAATGACATCTTTCATGTGCATCATCGTCGTCGTCATGAGCGCCGACAGGCCGACGACAGCCGCTTTGGCCGACAGCGCTTTTTCAATGATGGCCGATGCCGGGACATCCTTGCCCAGGTCGATGACTTCATAGCCGTAGTTGCGCAGCATGAGGGCTACCAGATTTTTGCCTATATCGTGGACGTCGCCTTCTACGGTTGCCACGACGATGGTAGGCAGTTTTTCACTGCTGCTGCGCTGTATCATCGGTTCCAGATGATGGATAGCCGTTTCCATGGCGGCTGCGCTGGCGATGAGCTGGGGCAGGAAATAATACTGGTCATTGTAGAGCTGGCCTACTGTATTGATGGCCGGGATGAGAAGCTGGTTGATGATGTCTTCCGGACCCGTCCCCTTGTGAAGTTCTTCTTTCGTACAAGAGATGATCGTGTCCTTTTCCCCGTTCAGGACGGCCTGGTATACGGGGTTCCCATTGACCGGAGAACCGGCCTGCTTTGTACTGCCTTCCGGCTGGACGGAAGGACCCGCAGGGGGAACCGGCGGCTGATGCTGCCGCTTTTCCTCTTCTTTCTTTTCCACATAGCGGATGCGCCGGATATAGGCCAGATCACTGCCGGCACGGTTCATCAGCATGTTGGCTGCCGCAGCGGCATTCATGAGCAGGTCCTGTCCGGGATTGGCAATGGCCATGGTAAGTCCGCTGGCAATCGCCATGGACAAAAATGTCATATTGGCATAAATCCGTCCCGGAAGGCCGAAGGAAATGTTGGACAGACCGCAGACCGTCGGTATCTGCAATTCGTCGTGGCAGTAGCGGAACGTGGCCAGGCAGTCGAGAGCCGCCGTCGGCAGTGCCCCTACGGCACCGACGAGGCCATCGACGATTATGTCTTCCCGGGCAAGGCCGGCTGCTTCTGCCTGTCTGATAAGGGACCGGATAATGTCATGCTTTTCTTCAACCGATTTGGGAAGGCCGGCGTCCGATACGGGCAGGGCAATGAACATGGCCCCGTATTTTTTAGCCGCCTTCAGCAGGCGCTGGCACTTTTTCCCTTCCAGAGAAATCGAATTGATGAGAGCCCGGCCGGGATAGATGCGCAGGGCCGCTTCAATGACTTCCGGGAAACTGGAGTCGATGCACAGGGGCAGCCCCGTAACAGCCGTCACTTCATAGACAGCCCGTATCATCATATCCTTTTCATCGATGCCATTGGTTCCCATGTTGATGTCGAGGACGGCGGCACCGTCTTTTTCCTGCTGCCGGGCAAAGGACCGGACCATGGCCATGCTGCCGGCGCGCAGTTCGGCCTGCAGTTTTTTCTTTCCCGTCGGATTGATGCGTTCACCAATGACCTGGAACGGGCCGTCCAGGGTGATTTCCACGACGCTCCGTTCGGATGCCAGGGCGCGCTTTTTCACTGCTGATACAGGCTGGGGCCGCATATCCCGGACGGCATCATGGAGGGCCCGGATATGATCCACCGTCGTGCCACAGCAGCCGCCGATGATGCGGGCGCCGGCTTCGACGAGCAGGCGGGCATCGCGGGCAAATTCTTCCGGCGTCGTCTGATAGACCGTTTTCCCATCGACGATTTCCGGAAGGCCCGCATTGGGCTTGGCTATGAGCGGCACCGTCGCGTAGCGGTACATGGCCCGGATCCGTTCCACCATATCCAGCGGGCCGGTGGAACAATTGGTGCCAATAGCATCGACGCCCAGTTCCTGCAGGACGACGACGGCCGCTTCCGGCGGCGTCCCATAGAGCGTCCGGCCGTCTGCTTCAAAGGTGAGAGTTGCCATGACAGGAAGGTCACATACTTCACGGATAGCCAGTACGGCAGCCCGCGTTTCCTGCAGGCTCATCATCGTTTCGACGATGAATACATCACAGCCCGCTTCATATAAGGCGCGGGCCTGTTCTTTATATACGTCAACCAATTCTTCAAAAGTCAGCGTTCCCATGGGATAGAGCTGCTGGCCGGTCATGGTCATGTCGCCGGCGACCAGGGCCTTGTCCCCTACGGCTTCTTTGGATAGCTGCACCAGCCGGGTATTAATTTCTATCAGCCGGTCTTCCAGGCCGTATTCGGCCAGCTTGATGCGGTTGCCCGTAAAAGTCGGCGCATAGACCAGGCGGGAACCGGCCTCTACGAACTGGCGCTGCAGGTCCTGTATGGCCTGCGGATGTTCCATAATCCATAGTTCCGGGCAGACGCCGACGGGCATGCCGGCTTTCTGCAGGTTGGTACCAGTGGCACCGTCAAGGATAAAAACACCTTGTTCCAATAACTGTCTGAATTCATCTCGTGTCATCATCTATCTCCCCATATCTATCATATCGTTCCATCGGTAAAATCCATATGCTGTATGTATAATGATTGGAAATCCGCCGTATTTCCCAGGACGACTTCCCTTCCCTTCTGAATGAACGATGTCATCCGTTCTACGGCTCTGCCATCGGTCAGGGCCTGTACGGCCCCCAGCAGAGACGTATTGCCGGCAGCACGGGTCCTGGCTGCCCACGACGGCGGGATGAGTCCCATAGAGGCGGCTGCTTCCGGCTTAAGATAATAGCCGAATCCGCCGGCCAGCCAGATTGTCTTCACATCGTCTTCGCGCAGGCCGGCTGTCTTAAGAAGGACGGATATACCGGCCCGGATAGCGCTTTTTGCCATCTGTATCTGGCGGATATCACGCTGGGTCAGCACGACAGGCGTGCCGTCTGCTCCCTGAGCCAGAGGAAATCCCTCTGTAAACCACGGCTCCCGGAGCGTCCCGTGCCGGTCCACGATTCCATGCTTTACCATGCCTGCCATGGCTTCTATCACGCCGGTACCACACAGTCCACGGGGGGAAATATCGCCGATCGTACGGACTACCGGTCCGGATTTATTCCATGTCACACTGCAGATAGCTCCGGGAACGCTGCTCATGCCACAGCGCAGCTGTCCGCCTTCAAGGGCCGGCCCGGCTGCCGTGGAAGCGACAAAAATGCCATCGCCATTTCCCAGTGCCATTTCCCCGTTGGTCCCCAAATCGAGGAACAGGCTGTTCGTATCGCTCTGGTCCATAGAGCAGGCAATGAGCCCCGAGGCAATATCGGCCCCCACATAGGTACTAAAGCCGGGAAGTATGGTAAGCATACAGGAATCGGGAAGTACCCTGCCAAATAGTTCCGCTGCCGGCAGGGTGACTCCTCCTAGCGATACGGGCTGGAACGGCCAGCTTCCCAGCCCCTTACAGGACCATCCCATGAGGAGATGCTCCATGGTCGTATTCCCGGCCAGGGTCATGCGCCGCAGCTGCTGCCTCATTCCGGGATACGGAGCCAGCAGCTTATGCAGCACTTCTTCTATGCTGTCCATAGCCAGCTTCTGCAACTCGTCAGCCTGTCCGTCACAAGCGGCAGCAATGCGGCTGACAACGTCGGCACCAAAAGTGCGCTGGCGGTTAACGGCGCTTGCCGAATCCAGTACAGTCCCATCGGAAAGGGATACGAGTGATGAGGCTATGGTCGTCGAACCGAGGTCAACGGCCAGGCCATAGTCTCCGCTGGTCCGGACGGCAGCGGCCGCCTTCTCCTGATGGAGGCCGGTCATCTGTCCTTCCCGATGTACGGGCAGACGCACCCGGACCGGTGCGGCAGGAACGGCCTGACAAGCCAGGCGCCAGCCGTCTTTCAGCTCTTCTCCGGAATAAAAATTCCGGTCGGCCGGCGTGACGGGAAGATCCCCTTCGACGAGCTGGATACCACAGCGCCCGCACGTGCCCTTGCCACCGCACAGGGCAGGAAGCTCTCCCTGCCCACGCAGGGAAACGGCCAGATTCTGTCCGGCAGGACAGGTGTATTCCTGAAAGGCCGGACTGGCAGAAACAACGGTTTCTGTTCCGTACGGCTGTTGCCGGAGCCGGCAGTCCCTGTGGGCGCACTGCCGGCAGTCATGGCCGGCATGGAATTCTTCAGGGTCCGGACTCACGGAAAAAACAAGACTCAGCGACTTTTCCGGAACGACCATATAGTCTGGCGTCATGGTCAGTCCCAGCGTACGCCGGGCAGCCAGGCAGTCATAGGCACGCTGCTGCCACGGGAGTGGCAGGTCCGTCCCGATTTCATACCGCCGGGAGATGCCACACCCTTTTTCCCGGCAAAAAGACCGGAGAGCCTGCTGCAGTTCTTCTTCAAAGGAGAACAGGCTGCTGTCTGCCATGGCGTTTAAGAGCAGGGCTGCTGCGGCATCGCCCTCTTCGCGAAGGCGGCCGGTATACGCCGTAATGGCTCCTCCCAGCGTCATCATGGCATATATCCAGGTTTTACCCTCATCCTCTTTCATGGCAAAAGCCCCTTTGGGACGGATGATGCGGCGCAGGACCGGTATTCGTTCCATTACATCTTTTTTTGTCCGATCCCAGGCATCACTGCCTGACCGGCATCCCAGGAGACGCAATGTCTGGTCCGGGTTGAACCGGGTCGTATGCCCTGTAATAATGCGGATATCGCTCATGGTCCTGCTCCCTTTCATTAGTATCACATTCTATAGGATATGTTCTCTCTATCATATACTGAATACGACTCTTACACAAGAGATTTCTAAAACCACACAGGAAAAAGCCGTACAGGCAGGAGTCGTCTGTACGGCCTTTCCATTGGGATATGGGAGATAAAGGTATATGAAACTGAAAGCGTCATGCCTTGGGCTGCAAGACCCTTTCAGCGCGGGTATCATGAGTTTTCCCCTCGGCGCTAGTGAACGTACCCCCGTCTATAGAGGCGGGGGCTTCCTGCTTCAACGAGAACAGCACCACTGACTCTGAAGAGTTGTGGCGACTTACACTCTCTCCACAGGCGTAAGTTTCCGTGCGACCCACGGTACTTTATGCGTTATGTCAGGCAGATATTCGCCTAGCTTCTTCTCGTATATTTATCGCAGCGTTCTTATCTCGGTTATGGTGACTGCCACATTTAGGACAATCCCATTCCCTTACAGATAAGTCCTTAGTTGCATCGTTTTGGAAGCCACAAACATGACATAGCTGACTGCTTGGATACCACTTGTCTACCTTTACAAGCTGTTTTCCTTGCCATGCTAATTTGTATTCCAATATATTTGTGAACATATTCCAGCCATTATCTGCTACGGACTTACCAAAACTGAATTTACCGCCTTTCTTGCGTTTAGCCATCGCCTTGACGCTGATATCCTCAATACCTATGGCATCATAGTGGTCTACCAAGTAGC
>NZ_DGRS01000071.1:0-43571 GCF_002391155.1 Megasphaera sp. UBA4382
CTGCCCTGTTGCATGTTCATCGTATTCATAGGCGGCTGATATCCTGCCAGCTGGGGATCGGCCATGCCGAATACCATAGCCAGGTGAGTGAATAAGACAAAGAGTATCATGAGCACAATATGACGTTTGATTTTCATGGTGTTATCCAGCTTTTTATAGATAATTCCCAATTCCTGGAGCAGAATCAATACGGCCGGAATAATGGCCAGTACATAAGACCAGATAGAAATGTAATCAATCGGGCCTCTCCATTCAATCGTGGGGACATAGCAGGCCACGATGTAAACAGATGCACAGATAAAGAAAATACCAAGGACCAATCCACAAACATGACTGAGAGAATCCCACTTGGCACTGCGTCCGTCTTTGTACAACAGAGAAAAAGCGCCGGAAGCGAGAATCGTTTCTGCCAGTACCATCGGTACGAGCATAAATAAAATTAAAAACCAGGGCTGGTGCAGAGACAACAGCTCCATGTAGTGAGTCATTACCATAGTCATATATTATTCCTCCTTTTGAACATATCCATACTATACACGATGCATATAGAGAAATCATGTAGAAAGTATGAAGAAACTATGAAGATAAAAAAATTTATTTGTTTCACGTGAAACAAATTTTCTGTATCAACATCTAAATTACCTGCCAGATGCACCTCAGCTATACCGCCCACGAGTAAAACGTTTTAATTCTGATGGCCTGTCTAATGCCTTGAGAATCGCTTTACAAACCCGTCCCATAACGGTAGAATAGGGTTATTATAGGCTGTTTGTACTCATTATCAGTATAAGTATCAGCTGAATATATTATGGAGGTGATACCATGCATTACCATATCCGTCACGCTCTGGAAAACGTGACCGTATACAGTTATTTGAAAGATGAAGGCACATCTCTGGAAAAGGATATCATCGATTGCTCACTGGGAGTCAATCCCTGCGGTGTTACACCGACTCTGACAAAAGAAGCCTATGCCGATACGTTCGATCTGCTTCATTCGTATCCGGCCCATCCTTTTACGGAAACCCGCCGCCATATCTGCCAGTATTTTTCAGATATCGCCGATCTGGACATATCCCAGATATCCATGCAAAGCGGATCTATGAGTGCCTTGTGCCGCATCAACAGTATCTTTCTGGAAGAAGGGACGACTGTTGTAGCACCGATGCCGTGTTTCTCGTCGTATACGTCCAATGCCCGCTCCTGCGGAGCAGCCATCGTATCCGTCCCGCTGAAAGAAGAAGAGAAATTCGCCTTTGACACAGACCGCTATATTGCGGCACTGAAACCAGGTCAGCGGCTGGCTTATATCGACAATCCCAATAATCCGACAGGGCAGGCACTACCGCTGGCTGACATCCGCCGTATTCTCGACGCGGCACGAGAAAAAGAAATTGTCGTCGTCATCGACGAAGCCTACGGCGATTTTCTTGAAAAAGAAGAATCGGCCGTTTCGCTCATCAACGACTATGACAATCTGGTCATCGCCCGTACCTTTTCCAAAGGATTCGGACTGGGTGCACTCCGTGCCGGTTACATAGTCCTGCCTAAGGCAATGGTCCCGGTCCTGGCTAAAGATCCCGGCGAAATGACCATCACGACACCAGCAGACAAACTGATTCCCATTGTGCTTCAAGATCCGGGCTTTTTGAAAATGTCCAGAGAAACCATTGCAAACAATAAAAAAGCCCTCATAGATAGTCTGCACGTCCTGCATGTTTCAAAAACACGCCCCGATGTGCCTATCGGACTGTATTACACAGATGCCGATACGGACTTGGGCGCCATATTCTGGAAACATGGCATCCGCGTCGAATATGGTGTCGATTTTGAAGGAATCGGAAAACGCCACGTCCGTCTGCGCGTCCCCGATGATGTAAAACCGCTGCTTACACGTATTGCCGCTATAGAAAGCGAGCTCCAGGCATAGGGTGGGGGATACCTATGGCCGGATCCTGTCCAAATTTAAATAAAACTGGGGGAAAAAACATTGGATATCAATAAGACAGGCAAGACAAGTTTGAAAAACATTATTATTTTTGCCGGTGCCTATTGTGCTTTTATGATAGGTTCTGGCTATGCTACAGGACAGGAAGTCCTGCAGTTCTTTGGCGCGTACGGACCGGACGGTTTCATTGGCGCAGCCATCAGTATGCTCATATTTGCATTTTTTGGTGGCGCACTGATGCAAAAGGGCTATGATTTAAAATTAAAATATCACACCCAGGCTTTTCGTTATTATTGTGGAAAATATGTAGGAACCATCTTAGAATGGGTGACTGTCCTGTTCCTGTTTTCAGTCGTCTCTATCATGATTGCCGGAACAGGAGCCATTGCTTCTGAATTCGTAGGCATTCCTGCCGATGCCGGCCGTGTCTTCATGGCCGCTCTCTGCGTCCTTACGGTCATGCTGGGACTGATGAAGCTGGCCGATATCATCGGTGCCATCGGTCCTGTCATCATCGTCTTTACACTGGGCATCGGCCTCATGACGCTCATCAGCTTCCATGGCGGCTGGGCACAGAACTGGGAAGTCCTGTATGACCTGCGTGCCACTAAATCCTGGTGGTTCGCCAAGTACGCCTTCCTGGATTCCGCCTGGTTCAGTGGCGTCCTTTATGCATCCTGCATGGTATTTGGCTCTATCCCGTTCCTGACCGGGCTGGGCGGCAAGGCCAATAACCGCAAAGAAGCATTTCTCGGCGGCTTCATAGGCGGCGTCGCCCTCATGTTGGCCGGCGGCCTCATGACGGCTGCCATGCTCTGCTTCCCGGAACAGGTCGCCAAGCTGCAGGTTCCTAATCTGTTCCTGGCCCAGCAGTTCGCTCCGGCGCTGGCAGCCGTCTTTTCGATTATCCTTCTTATGGGTATTTACAGTACCGGCGCTCCTATGTTCTGGGTCGTCATCAACAAACTGGAACAATGGCTTCCCAATAAAACCGCCAAAATGGCCGTCTCCGTCATTCTGGGCATCGTCGCATTTTTCGGTGCACAGATTGGTTTCGGCAAACTGATTGGCTTCCTGTATCCACTTCTGGGACAGGTCGGCATCATCATGATCATTGTCGTCTTCATCAAAGTATATTTCATGAAAGATAAAGAAATCGGCCTGGAACGGGAAGATTCAGATAATTAACCGGCTATATCCATCACATCATAAACGGGTCCCTCCCATGACTATCCTGTTGTCATAGGAGGGACCTGTTTTATATTACCTATGAGTTTCTGCAGGCAGATGCCTTTAAATACGTAAAGCAGGTATAACAAACTCTTTCACCTGAATGAATTGATTTTTTATTCATTTTCCCATACAATGAATCCATATATCAATACCGGCAGCTACAGGGGGAAACCGTACTGCCCGGCAGGAAAGAGGGGAGTTTTTCATGTCAATTCAGCTCAGTATCGTTATTTTGTACATCCTGCTATTATTTGGTATTTCTTTGTATGTAAAACGCCGGGCCGGACAGAATCCAACAGAATACCTGTTTGCCGGCCGCAAGTTTTCTGCAGGGCTCGTCGCTGTCAGTATCACCGGTATGGCCGTCGGAGCTGCTTCCACGGTAGGTGTCGCCGAAAGTGCCACAAAGATCGGGTTGTCAGCCGGCTGGTATAATGGAGCCTGGTCCATCGGTGCCATCATTATGGGGATCGTCGCTGCCGGCAGATACCGTTCACTGGACTGCACGACCATCCCGGAACTCTTCGAACGGTGTTATGATAAAAAAGCCCGTGTCATCAGTGTCATCGGCCTGTCTCTGATCATGATATGCATTACATCTCTCCAGTATGTCGCCGGCGGATCTATACTGCACGCGCTCATGCCAGATATCTTTTCTCTTCATGGCGGGATGATTACTAGTGCCATCGTCTTCATCGGCATCACTGCCATCGGTGGTCTATGGTCGAGCGGCCTTTCCAATGTGCTCAGTGTCGCTATTATCTATGCCGGCATCGTTTATTCCATGATACGTATCCTATTGCGGGATGGCGGCATATCCGGTATCAATGCCGCACTTCCCCCTTCTGATTTTGACTGGTTCAGTCCTTTTGGCGGACTGTCTCTGGCCGTACTCCTGGGCTGGATCATTGTCATGACTACCCAGGCCATTACTGCCCAGGGGCCGGTCCAGATTGCCTGTGGCGCTAAAAATGCCACAGCGGCCCGTAAAGGATTTATCCTGGGCGGCCTGCTCATTTTTCCTGTCGGCTTCCTGTCTGCCATCCTGGGTCTGGCTGCCAAAGCCCAGTTTCCGGGTCTGAATCCAACCATGGCTCTGCCACAGATTATCATGAGTCTGGACCCGTTTTCTTCCGGAATGACCCTGGCCGCACTCTGGGCCGCCGATGTATCAACCGCCTGTACAATTCTGCTTGGGGCCGGTACTCTCGTAGCCCAGGATATTTACAAACGTTTTTTCAATCCGTCTATCTCTGAAAAAGGATATGTCCGGGCCAATCGTCTCATCATCCTGATTATCGGGGCTGGAACACTCTGGCTGGCCTTCAATGCCGTCGGCATCGTCAAAATCATGCTTATCGGTTTGTCTCTTACGACGGCCTTTACACTGGTTTTTCTGGCCACTATGTTCTGTCCATCTCTGTGCCGGAAAAATACGGCTTTTGCCACTACTTTGGTAGGTATCATCGGATTATTCCTGTGGCAGCTATGCCCGCAGATCCGATTCCTGCCTCACGTCATTTATTTTGAATGGCTAATATGCCTGATCACCTTTTTCCTGGTGTGGCTGATTGACAAAAGGCCAATCCGGACACCAGAAGTAAAAAAATAATTTATCCTATGCCACCATACAAAAAGGACCTGACACATGAAGCTGGATAGATTCATGTGTCAGGTCCCTGCTATATCTGCATCTTATTTCAAAGCATCGTCTCCCGATTTCGGCAAATCCGGCATATCGGTATTAAACCATTTTTTATACAATTTCTGGAATTCGCCTTTTTCTTTCAATTTTGCCATGGCATCGTTGACCTTTTTCATCAATTCAGTATCCTTTTTATTAAAGGCAAAGGCCAGGTATTCCGATTTTGTATTCGGAATTTCGATGACTTTGAATTTGCCTTTTCCGTCCTGGGTGAGGAAATAATCGGCGACGGGTTTATCGAGGATAGCCGCCGGCGATCCGCCTACCTGAAGTTCCATGATGACATCGGAATTATTGTCAAACTGTTTGACCGTATATCCCTGATTTTCTGCATACTGGGCACCAGTCGTGCCAATCTGGACGGCAACCTGTTTACCTGCAATGGCGTCTGCTGAATCAATGCCGCTTTCATTAGGCGTCAGGATGACTAATTTAGATTCATAGAAGGGAGCAGAGAAATTGACTTTCTGGGCCCGTTCTTTTGTCACGGTCATACCGGCAGCAGCAATATCCATATCTCCCTGCTGCAGGATGGGGATAATGCCGGAAAAAGCAATATTATTGATTTCTACGTCCCTGCCCATTTCTTTGGCAACAGCCCGGAGCAGATCCATTTCAAAGCCCTGATATTCCTTGGATTCATCGTTTTCTTTGAACTCAAAGGGAACAAAGGTAGCATTCGTCGCAACGCGGAGCGGTTTCTTCGCATCTTCTTTCTTTTCGCTGCCACATCCTGCCAGTACCGATACGGCCAGGATGCCTGCCAGACAAGCTGTCATCATCGTTTTCCATTTCATGATATATCCCTCCACATATGAATAAAAATTTGTGTTGATTTTGATATTATACACATTATTACGGCGATTGTAAATGGTTTATACAAAATATTTGCATAAAAAAGAGTTATCGCAAACTAACCCGGTCTCTGAGCATGCCTATTGTCAGGCAAAGACGGAAACGATAACTCTTTTTATACAGTACTATTATTTTTTATGCAGGAATATATAAGATATGCCTTAGCCGTGCAGTTTGTCAATCATATCATGCAATGCAGCAATCTGTTCAGCCGCTTCATGGCGGATATCTTCAGGATCACGCTGGATACGGGCCGACCCGGTTTCCATGGCAGCTTTGGCAACAGCCGCGGCTACAGCCGGGGCAACGCGCTGGTCAAACGCATCGGGAATGACATATTCATCAGTAAGTTCGTCATCACTGATGAGGCCGGCAATCGCATAGGCGGCAGCTACTTTCATGTCTTCATTGATATGCCGTGCCCGTACGGCCAGGGCACCGCGGAATATGCCGGGGAATACGAGAACGTTATTGATCTGGTTCGGTGAATCAGACCGGCCTGTTCCGACGACACGGGCACCGGCTGCTTTGGCAGAATCATAATCCGTTTCCGGGATAGGATTGGCCATAGCAAAGACGATGGCATCGTGATTCATGGACTGGATGATTTCTTTCGTAAAGATATGGGGAGCCGATACGCCGAGGAGCATGTCCGCCCCTTTTACGACATCTGCCAGTGTTCCCTGTACCTTATCCCGGTTCGTCACGGCGGCTAGTTCCGCCTGTACGGGATTGAGGCCGTCCATACCTTCATAGAGGGCGCCACAGCGGTCTACCATAGTCACATTCTGAGCACCGGCCCGGACGAGGAGACGGCCGATGGAAGCCCCGGCAGCACCGGCACCGTTGATGACGATTTTTGCCGTCTTCAAATCTTTGCCGACGCAGCGGAAAGCTCCGATGGCACCGGAGAGGGCAGCAATGGCTGTACCGTGCTGGTCGTCATGGAATACGGGGATGTCCATTTCTTTTTTCAATGTATTTTCAATTTCATAGCATTTCGGTGAAGCAATATCTTCCAGGTTGATACCGGCAAAGGAGGGCTGAAGCAGTTTGACCGTTTCAATAAATTTCTTTGGGTCCTTCGTATCCAGGCAGATAGGAACGGCATTGACACCACCGAATACTTTGAACAGGACAGATTTTCCTTCCATGACCGGCATGGCCGCTTCTGGTCCGATATCGCCAAGGCCCAGGACACGGGTGCCATCGGATACGACGGCAATCATATTGCCCCGGCAGGTCAGATCAAAGGAAAGGTCTTTATTCTTGACGATTTCCCGGCACGGCTGGGCTACACCCGGCGTATAGAGTGTACTCAGATCATTGCGGGTTTTCAAAACGGCACGGGGCATCGTTTCAATAATGCCCTTTTTGCCACGGCGTACCTTCATTGCAGCTTCATCAAAATTCATGACATTCACCTCATTGTATTGAACATAACCACACTAATTTTTATTTCTTGTTTCCTGTACATGCCTATCTTATAATGGATTTATCTATAAGTCAAAGTCTTTTAAAATTATAGAATCTATAGCATGTGACTTATACTACAAATACGAAGGGGTGACATCATGCATAGCAATTCACGGGAATGGGAATATATCACGAAAATAGCCGAAACAGGCAGTTTCTCAACGGCTGCGGAAAAATTATTTATCTCCCAGCCTTCACTGAGCCAGTTTATACGCAGGATTGAAAAACATATGGGGACAACGCTGTTTGAACGCCGCGGAAGTGGTGTCATCCTGACAGAAGCAGGGCGGATTTATCTCACAGCAGAAGAAAAAGTGCGGGAAATCTACCGCGAACGTGATAGCCGCATCCAGGACCTGCAGCAGACCGTAAGCGGTACCGTACGCATCGGCAGCTCCTATTACCGCAGTGCCACCATTCTGGCCGCCGTATTTCCGCAGCTGCACAAAACGTATCCTCATATCCATATCCAGCTGTCGGAAGGAACGACGCGGGAACTGGAAGAAGATGCCCTCGAAGGGAGGACGGATTTTTCTATTGTACTCCACCCGTTCTTCCATGCCGGCCTTGCTTATGAAGAACTGTTCCGGGAAGAACTGCTCCTGGCCCTGCCGGAAGAGCAGGCACGGCACTATGAAAACCAGGCCCGCACTGTACCTTTTTCCCAATATCCCGCCTTTGATTACCATCTGCTGGGTAATGAGCCATTCATTGTCATCAAGGAAGGGCAGAAACTGCGTCAGAATTTCTATGAATTTACCCAGAAAGCCGCTATTTCGCCGCCTGTCGTCCTGGAATCCAACGATATGGTAACAGCCCTTACCCTGGCCTCTGTCGGCGTAGGAGCGACAATCATCCCGCAAGGCCGGTCTATCTACAGCCGCCTGCCCGCCCAGCCCCGTTACTACACGCTGCGCCAGTATACGCCAGACTGGAACGTCGCCATCGCCTATAAAAAAGGCCGGTATCTCTCCCAGGCAACGCGGGCCGTCATAGACATCATCCATCAGGAAGCCCAACGGACAGCCAGTGCGGGGAAGAGAGCAGGGTAAAAAATCATAAAGAATCATACAAAGGAGTGGCCGTAATAAAGCAAGCTTAAAAATTTATTTTGTTACACCATCTTTTTTATGCAATAATCTCCACAACGTCGTACGGCTCATATAAAGCCGTGCTGCCGTTTCTTCACAGGTTTCATCAAAAATGCTCAGATTATAATTTGACTTGGGCATGGTATGAAATATGACATTAACACGTTTCATTTAAAATCGTAAAAACCGGGGCTGCCCATAACGACAGTCCCGGATTTTACATGTATATTAATTTTTTAATGGCGCATCATATGGGATTTTGCCGGAATTCCGTTGTCTTTTTCCAGGGCATCCCAGGCTTCATTGGCCCGTTCTACGAACATCTTGCGCACGGCTGTATTTTCACCGAGGCCATGAATATAGGGTGTGACTTTGAATCCTTCTTTTTCCAGGATACTCTTGTGGGAATCGGCGTCAGCACCGGCCATATCATTGTTGGCATGGTCGCCGGCGACCATCATCATGGGCATGAGTGTCACGTGCTGGATACCCTTAGCCTTCAGCATAGGAATGACCGTATCCAGATGAGGCCAGCCTTCGACGGAGTAAACGTAGACATTGCCGAGATGGGCTTCGTCAATCCGGTTCTGCAAGACAGAATAGTAGGCATTGGCCGGATGGGGCGTGCCGTGGGCCATAACCAGGACGGCGTCTTTTTCGCCCATTTTCGGGAACTGTGTAGAAAGAGCCTGCACGAATTCACTGACATCGTCGCGCTGGTTTTCCTGTCCCATCCAGTAGAGAAGAGACGTACCCATCGTCATTTTTTTGAAATCCTTTTTATACATGTCGTAAATAGCCGTATCGTAGGCGTACTCCATACCGGGGATGACATCGAGAGATGTCAGGGCCACCCGCGTATATCCCTGGGCTTTGAGGTCTGCCATGGCTTTTTCCGGTGTAGGAATTTCCAGACCTTCATTGGCTTTGATGCGATCGACGATAATATGAGAGGTGAAGGCCAGGACGACTTTCGTATCCGGATGGGCAGCCTGGATATCGGCCACCGTTTTTTCAATCGTTGCCTTACGGCTGTCTTTAAATGTCGTACCAAAACTCATGACGACAATGGCATCTTTATTGGCCGCATCCTGCATAGCCGGGTTATTATACGTACGTACGCCTATTTCTGCGGCCTGTTTGAGAGCCGGTGTCGCATCTTTGACTTCCGGATTCAGGGTATACGAGGCCTGGGCCGGCATACCCGTAAAAGTCCCGAATGCCGTAATAGCCAGGGATAACATCAATACTGTCTTCAGTTTCTTACCGAACATATCCATCACTCCTTAAGAAATATACAAACGGCCTGCCTTAATATGCAAAAGCCGCAAGGATATCCTTGCGGCTTATTGATGCGCCAATTCGCATTATAATCTCCATTCCCATCGCTCGCAGGTCCATCGGTGATTATCAGTCAGGCAGTTCTTCTGGCTTGGCTTCATGGCTTTGCTGCGCCTTCCCATACGAATCGTACAGTGACATCATTGCAGCATCGCTCTTCCTCACAGCGGCGGGACCGCGCCGGCTTCTACCGGCTTTTCTATTGAGTCTTGCGACACCTGACCTGCATATTAAACTAATTTTACTCTACCACAATCCATTACTATCTGTCAATTAACCCATACTGAATATATATCATGACAGCCGTGGAATTTCTCATATACAGTACTTATTTCTTCAAATCAAGAGACCGGATTTTTTCCCGGAGGGGCAGTACGGCCGGAGGGCTGACAGACAATTCATCGACGCCCATGCGCAGGAATGTCTCCGTCAGCGCAAGGTCTGCACCGAGTTCCCCGCAGATGCCGACCCAGATTCCTTCCTTATGGCCGTTGGCAATGGTCTGTCCGATAAGACGAAGCACGGCCGGGTGATGGGCATCGAAGAACGCATCGAGCTGAGTCTGCTGGCGGTCGATAGCCAGTGTATACTGGGTCAGGTCATTGGATCCGATACTAAAGAAATCCACTTCCTTAGCCAGTTCATCACTCATGACGGCCGCAGCCGGCGTTTCGATCATGATGCCCACTTCCATATGAGGATCGTATTTCATGCCCTGTTCATCCAGTTCACGCTGTACATCCTGGAGGATTGCCTTGGCACGGCGCACTTCACCGGTAGAAATAATCATGGGGAACATGACGGCAATGGTACCAAAGGCCGATGCCCGGCAGAGTGCCCGTAACTGCGTCCGGAACAACTCCGGCCGGGTCAGGCAGATACGGATGGCCCGCATGCCCATGGCAGGATTTTCTTCCGGGGCCAGATTGAAATAATCGACTTTTTTATCAGCACCGATATCGAGAGTACGGATGATGACTTTTTTTCCTGCCATCGTCTGGGCCGTCTTTTTATAGGCTTCAAACTGTTCTTCTTCTGTCGGATAGGTATTCCGTCCCAGATAGAGGAACTCACTGCGGAACAGGCCGATTCCTTCGGCATCATTTGAAAGGACCTGGGGCAGATTGTCAGGATTTCCAATATTGGCATAGACATCAATGTGGCGGCCATCACGGGTTATCGATTCGGTTCCGCGTACCGATTCCAATTCCTGCCGGCGCCGGATTTCTGAATCCTGCCGTTTCTTCATGCGTTCCAGTGTTTCTTCATCAGGGTCAATGTACACTGTACCCGTCATCCCATCGACGATAGCCGTTTTGCCATCGACGTCATTATGCAGCTGGGTACCGGTGCTGACAATGGCAGCGATGCCCAGTGTACGGGCCAGGATAGCCGTATGGGAATTGGTACTGCCACCGGATGTGACAAATCCCAGGATTTTGTCCGTATCGAGTTGCAATGTCTCACTGGGAGCCAGATCATCAGCGGCGATGATGACCTGATCGTATGCGCTGAAGTCAATTCCTTCACCGCCGCATAATTCCCGTTCGACACGGCGGGAAATATCCAGGACATCGGCAGCACGGGCCTGCATATAAGCATCATCCATGCCACGGAACATGGCAGCGAAATTCTGTGCCGTATGTTCTACAGCGGCTTCGGCGTTGAGTTTTTCATCCCGTATCTGGGATACGATGTCATCGACATAATCGTCATCATCGAGCATCATCTGATGCACTTCAAACACGGCAGCCTGTTCTTCACCAACTTTTTCTACAGCCTTTTCATACAGAGACTGGAGCTGGCTGATTGACGCAGCGCGGGCCGCCTGAAAGCGGCTGACTTCCGCCTCGGCATCGTCAATAGGCCGGACGGCTGTAGAAATCGTATTGCGGTGAAATAGTGCCAGCGGTCCGATGGTGATGCCGGAACTTACGCTTTTTCCTTTAAGGGTCAGCATGACTTACACCTCCCGGTTATGGCAAGGGAGGATTGCCCATGCAGTCCTCCCCGCCTCATACATTAGAAATTTTCTTTGAAAAATGTTTCCATAGCAGAAGCTGCTGCTTCTTCATCGGCACCATCTGCCTGAACTGTTATGCTTTCACCCTGTTTGACACCCAGACCCATGACGGTGAAGATTTTCTTCAAATTGCCTTTTTTACTGCCTTTGGCAATCGTCAGGGACGAGGCATATTTCTTGGCTTCTTTAACCAGCAGTCCTGCCGGGCGGGCATGGATACCCTGGGGATCGGTAATGGTGTAAGTAAATTCTTTCATGATAATTCCTCCTCTGTATGAAATCCTATGGTTTAGTTTACTCTATGTTCATTAGTATGGCAACCGTTACGACTGGGGGCGTTTTTTGCGGATAATCCCCATGATGACGGCTGCAATGACAGCGCCGGCTGCCAAAGATGCAAAATACATAGGCCAGTTGGTGACGACGCCGAAGACGAAGATGCCACCGTGCGGTGCCGGTACGGTACATCCGAAAAGCATGGAAAGGGCACCAGCTGCAGCAGATCCGATAGCGCAGGGCGGAATAATGTGCAACGGATCCGACGCGGCAAAGGGAATAGCTCCTTCTGTAATGAAGGACAGTCCCATGATAAAGTTGGTAATCGTAGACTGCCGTTCTTTCGGCGTAAATTTTTTCTTGAAGAGCAGCATGGAAAGGGAAATCGCAATGGGTGGCACCATGCCACCGATCATGACCGATGCCATGATGCCCGAGCTGACGGCCGCACCAGATGCGTCCATAAGGGATGCCGTACCAAAAACATACGCCGCTTTATTGATAGGACCGCCGAAATCGATTGACATCATACCACCCAGGACAAGGCCTAGGATGATGCGGCTGGATGTCGTCATAGATGAGAGCGTATCTGCCAGCCAGTGATTGAACACCGATGTCGGAGGATTAATGATATACGTCATGATAAGGCCGATGAGGACCAGTCCCAGTACGGGGTAGATGAGAATCGGCTTAGTCCCTTCCAACGCCTGGGGAAGATGGGAAAATATTTTTTTCAGCAGGATGATGAGATACCCGGCAATAAATCCGGCAAAGAGGGCCCCGAAGAAACCAGAACCACCAGTCGTCGCCAGGAAGCCGCCGACGATACCCGGCATGAGAGCCGGCCGTTCACCGATACTGGCAGCAATATAACCGGCCAGGATAGGCATCATCATACTGAATGCCAGTCCGCCGACGTTTTTCAGGAATGCCGAAAGAGGAGTTCCTGTACCAAACTGGGCCGTACCGGCATTACCCATATCGAAAAGAAATGCCAGGGCAATGAGAATCCCGCCGCCAATGACGAAGGGCAGCATGTGGGATACGCCGTTCATCAGATGCTTATATATCTGACGGCCTGTACTTTCGCCGCTTTCCGCCTCTGTTACCGCTTCCGACTCAGAAGCCGTACCATGGAATACAGGCGGTGTCCCGTCCAGGACCTGCCGGATGAGAGCCTGCGGCTCTTTGATTCCTGCCGCCACTTTGACGAAGAGGACGCGTTTGCCATCAAACCGTTCCACCGGTACGTCTTTATCGGCAGCGACGATGACACCGGCAGCACGGCGGATATCATCCGCCGTCAGGTGATGCTTGACACCGCCGGAACCGTTCGTTTCAATCTTGATATCGACACCCATTTCAGCAGCCTTCTGTTCCAGTGCTTCCGCTGCCATATAGGTATGGGCAATGCCGGTCGGGCAGGCCGTAACGCCGATGACATAAGGGCGTCCGGCATCTGGTGCGGCAGATTGCGTTTCCGTATCTGTCACATCATCGGATACGGCATTGCCGTCTACAGCAGTTTCTTCAGCCGCCGCTTCAGCTGCGTCTTCAGCCAGCTGGGCCGTTTCGGCATCGGTGATGATCTGCAGGTATTCATCAGCCGATGCAGCCTGCATCAGTTTTTCCCGGAAATCATCATCCATGAGCATCCGGGAAAGGCGGCTCAGAACTTCCAGATGAATATTGGCACCACCGGCAGGGGCTGCAATCATGAAGAACAAATAGGCCGGTTCATCATCGAGGCTTTCGTAATCGACGCCCTGACGGACAATCATCGACGCCAGGCCTGGCGTCGCTACGGCGTCGGTCTTGGCGTGGGGAATCGCTATGCCTTCACCGATTCCCGTACTGCCTTCTTCTTCCCGGGCAAGGACACAGGCCTTGTAGGCTGCCGTATCTTTCAGATGACCGCCCTTTTCCATCAGTCCCACGAGATGATCGATAGCCCCGGCTTTATCAGCAGCCCGGGCCTGCAAATCAATACTTTCTTTTTTTAATAAGTCTGCAATACGCACGGAATTTTCCTCGCTTTCCAGAAAACGCACATCGGTCACAGTGTTTTATACAATTTCTTTATTTCCTTTTCGCCAGCAAGCCAGTCCTGGAACGCTGTAGCACTGCCGGCAGCAATCCCCCATTTCAGCGCTTCTTCCAGACTGCCGCCAGATGCTTCAAAACCAGCCAGGAAACCGGCTACCATGCTGTCACCGGCACCGACGGAATTCACCAGCCGGCCCTGGGGAGACGGACGGCGGTAGATCTTTCCATCTTCACCGAGAAGCAGGGCCCCGTCACCGCCGAGAGAAACGAGGACATTGCGTGCTCCCATGGTCTGGAGCCGTTTGGCACACATGATGATTTCTTCATCCCTGTGCAGGACAACACTGAAGAGTTCACCCAATTCATCCTGATTGGGCTTGATGAGAAACGGCCGGTAGGCAATGACGTTGCGCAGCAAGTCACCGGTGGCATCGACAACCGTGCGGATATGGCGAAATTCCATGCGTTTCAGGATTTGTTCATACATATCGCCCGGAAGAGTAGAAGGAATGCTGCCGGCCAGTACCAGCGTGTCTCCTTCATCCAGAGCTTCAATTTGTTTCATGAGCTGTTTCAGTTTATCCTTCGGAATAACCGGCCCCATTCCGTTGACAGCCGTTTCTTCTTCCGCACTGATTTTCATATTGATACGGGAATACCCCTTGTCCAGACGGATGAAATCACAATCGCCTCCGTTTTCTTCACAGAGCCGTTCAATTTCCTGCCCCGTAAATCCGGCCATAAAGCCCAGCATCCGTGCCGGTATGTGGAGATTTCCCAGGACAAGCGCTACGTTGATGCCCTTGCCACCGGGATAAATCGTTTCCTTTTCAGCCCGGTTAATGGCACTAGCGGCAAATTTTTTCATGTGAACGACATAATCTAGAGAAGGATTAAAGGTAACGGTATAAATCAAAGCACATGCACCTCCGTCAATTTCTTATAAGGAGCAAAATCGACATCCCGGCTGCTCCGTGCCGTTATGACTGACACGCCTGTAAGAGGCGCAAATGTAATATGGGAAGCCAGGCCGAATTTGCTGCCATCCGCCAGTATATAGGCCCGCCGGCACTGGGAAAAGGCCGCGGCCTTGGCAGCAGCTTCTTCTGCGTCCGGCGTCGTACAACCTTCTTCCAGGCTGATACCATTGGTACCAAAAAAGCCATAGGTAAAATGATACTGCGCCAGTGCCTGAAGGAGTTCACTGCCGACGACGGATGCAGTCGTTCCCCTTACATGGCCTGGCAGCATATGGACAGATATGCCATTCCGGGCCAGTTTTTGTGCCAGGGGCAGGCTGTTGGTCAGAAAGGATGCCCCTGACCCTGTCAGAAAATCTGCCATCTGTTCCACCGTCGATCCCGCATCAAGATACACAAAATCGCTATCAGTCACGCAGGAAGCAGCATACTGGGCTATGCGCCGTTTTTCCGTCATATGGAGAGAATACTTATGTTCCAGTTCTTCCATATTGGCTTCATACACCCCTTCTTCAGAAGGCAGTGCCGTTGCCCCGCCATGAACACGGCGAAGCCGGCCGTCCCGGTTCAGGACCGACAAATCACGCCGCACCGTCGCTTCAGAAACCTGAAAATAATCAACCAGTTCCTGTACGGAAACAGAACCGCCGGCCGTTACCAGCCGTACCATCTCATCTTGTCGTTCTTCTGTCAGCACATATATCACCTACCTCTGTACAATCAGAATTACTTTTTATACCCCGTATTATACAAACATTTTCATTCATTTTCAATCACGTTCAATCATTATATTGAAATAGCAATCATTTCCGTTCATTTATACTAGAAGGTAATAGAAAAAACGGCTGCCACACGAAGCAACTATTTCATGTGACAACCGTTTTCTGATATGCTTTTCGCCTTTATAAAAACTATTTGAAAAATTTACATCTGTTACTGCATGCTGTGTTCTTTCTGTACACTGGCTGCTACAGCATTGTCGCTGGTAACAATACCATGACGCGTCTTGTATTTGAGGAAGAGCATAATGGCCAGAGCCAGTACGAAACAGCCAGAGAAGAACTGCAGTGTAATGGCATAACTGTTGGTCGTTTCCTTAATGAGCGACAGGACCAGGGGACCAGCAACGCCAGCAGCTCCCCAGGCCGTCAGGATCCGGCCGTGGATGGCACTCAGTTCCCGCGTCCCAAAAAGATCGGAAAGGTAGGCCGGCATGCAGGAGAAACCGCCACCATAACAGGTAATGATGAGCAGGACGAGTATCTGGAAACTGAAAGCTCCCGTGACATGGGACAGCTGCCAGAATGCCAGGATTTCAATAGTAAAGAACAGGACATAGGTCATAGAACGGCCCAGGTAATCGGAAACAGTAGCCCAGGCAATGCGGCCGGCGCCGTTCATGAATCCGATTATGCCGACCATCGAAGCCGCTGCCATCGGCGACATGCCGACGACTTCCTGAGCCATAGGAGAGGCGACAGCCAGAAGAGCAATGCCACAGGTAATATTGGTAAAGAAGAGCCACCAGATAGTATAGAGCTGCCACGTCTTCATCGCTTTTTTTACGCTAAACTGAGGCATGGCATCGGCATAGACCGGCGTATGGCAGGAACCGGCTTTGCGAAGAGCCGCATCGGAAACGGGGACTTCTCCCGGTTTGGGTGGAGCCAGATACAGAGAAGAAGCCGTCATGATGACCATATATACCGTGCCCAGGATGAGAAAATTGGGAATCAGGCCCAGATGCTGGACCAAAAGCTGCATGACCGGACCGGCAATCATACTGGCAAAACCAAATCCCATGATAGCCAGGCCCGTCGCAAAGCCACGGTTGTCCGGGAACCATTTGACCAGTGTCGAAACGGGAGTGATGTAACCTGTTCCCAGACCAATACCGCCAATGACTCCGTAGAAGAGATATAACAGAGGCAGGCTGTGGAAATATAACGCTGCAGCCGTGCCGAACATGCCACTGCAGAAAAAGGTCATGGCCAGCAGACCCGACTTACGGGGTCCGATTTTCTGGACGAAGCTGCCGAGAAAACCAGCAGACAGTCCTAAAAACAAAATAGCCAGGGAAAAGGTCCACGTCGTATCTTTGAGAGAAAATCCCATAGCCTGCATGATAGGACGGGTAAGGACACTCCAGGCATAGACACTGCCAATGCAGATGTGGATGCCCATAGCAGACAACGCAATAAGCCAACGGTTCTTTTTCATGAATCCATCTCTCCTTTGCGGTCGGCCGGCAAAGAGAGTGCAAAAAAAGCACCGGCCGGCTGGCCAAAGCATATTTTCATATCTTTGCCCAGACGGTCGGCGCTTTTTCTAAACGATACAGTCCACGTGGTTATTCCACTTGATTCCGTCAGGCCTGCATCGCATATTTTCTTGATATTCTTTCATTATATCAGGAAACATCTGTCTGTCAATAGGGAGCCTGTCTTATTTTTCATTCTGATTTTCCGCAGCAATCCGGGCCGCCTGTTTCTGCTGGGCTGCTATCTGGGATAAGGTCTGTCCTGCCGGCGCATCGCGCAGGACATAGGCTTCATCGGCATCAGCCGGTGCATTAGATGCACGGCCAGTCTGTGTTACAGCCTGGGAAGCGGTAACCGCTGCTTTTTCGGCAGCTGTCGCCGTCGTTGCCGTCGTTACATTCTTTACAGCAGCTTCTGGGGCCGACAGGCGTTCAAAGCCATAGGTCAGGAGAGCTGCCGCATCACCAGCACGGTCACCGCTGTTGAGTATGGACGCAACCAGGGTATGACCATTACGCGTAGCAGAAGCTACCAGACAAGGGCCGCCATCGTTAGTCGCACCGGTCTTGATGCCGTCAGCTCCCGCAAAACCGCTGGTGAGAAATTCATTCGTCGTTTCGCAATGCTTCGTACCACTGTCTGCATAGGGCATGTCAAAGGAAGCATGATTGACGAGTCCCCGGAAATCGGCTGATTTCATGGCATAGGCGCCAATTTTTGCCAGGTCTCTCGCCGTAGAATAATGATTTTCATCAGGAAGTCCGGCCGGATTGGTGAAGTGCGTATGACTGGCCCCAATAGATGCCGCTTTTTCATTCATAGACTGAACAAAGCTGTCCAGAGACGGCGAAACCGTAACAGCCGCATCATATGCCACATCACAGCCCCCGACCGTCATCATGCCCGTCAGGGCATTGCGCAACGTCACCTTGTCACCGGGATAAATGCCGAGACGGCTCACATCGCCGGCCAGCTGCTGGGATGCATCGGATACGGTCATGACCGTATCGAGTTTTCCCGATTCGACGCCAAGGATGCTGGTCATCATCATAGTCGTACCGCCAGGATACATGCGCTGATCTGCATTTTTGGCATACAGTTCATTGCCCGTCGCAGAATCGATGACGCAGGCTGACTGAGCATCGATCTGCGGTTCTTCTGCCAGTGCCGATGCACTGAACATCGTAAAGCAGGCTGCCAGGACGACAGCTATAGACGTTTTCAAAGACATAATCATACACCCTTTCTCCTGAAGTTTTTATTTTATAATGGATGTTTTGCCGCCATTTTGGGTTTGCGCGGGTATTTAGCCGGACTCGTGCCACTCTTGCGGATATAGAGGACCGCCCGTTTATCGGAAAGCCCGGGAAGCGTTACCGGGCGGACTTCTTCCAGTGTCCCTCCCAATATGCGCAGGGCATTGGAAGCCTCTTTGATTTCTTCCTCATATTGCGCTCCTTTAAGAGCAATGAATAAGCCATTGTTCCGCACGTAAGGCAGCGCCCATTCACAGAGAATGGAAAGGCGGGCCACCGCCCGGCTGGTCACCAGATCAAACTGTTCCCGGTATGCTTCCTGATGGGCCATTTCTTCAGCCCGCCCGTGAAGGAACGCCACCTTCCGGAGGCCCGTTTCCCGGCATACTTCATTCAGGAAGTTCAATCGCTTCTGCAGGGAATCAAAAAAAGTCACCGTAAGATCCGGCCGGAAAATAGCCAGGGGAATACCGGGAAAACCGGCACCCGTACCGAGATCCAGCAGGGAGGCATCCTTTGGAAAATACCTTTCATCATAACAGGACAAGCTGTCAGCCATGTGTTTGACTGCTACTTCACCCGGATCGGTAATGGCTGTCAGATTCATGACTTTATTCGTTTCCAGGAGCAGTTCTTCAAACCGGCAGAACTGTCGTATCTGATAGTCTTCCAGTACAAGTCCCATAGCTTCCATAGCATGGATGAGGTCATTTTGAAACATGGCCGCCCTCCCGCTGATACTGTTCCAGATAAATGAGAAGGGCCGTAATATCTGCCGGAGAAACGCCGGAAATACGGCTGGCCTGCCCAAGCGACCGGGGCCGGATTTCATCAAGTTTCTGCCGCGCTTCACCGGACAGCGTATCAATATCGGCATACACAATGTCGTCCGGCATGAGTTTTTGTTCCAGACGGTTCATTTTTTCTACTTGTTCCATCTGGCGGCCAATATATCCTTCGTACTTGATCATGATTTCGATTTCTTCTTTGACATCGGCATCCAGTTCGGGAAGATCAAAAGTCTGGCACAGTTTGTCATACGACAGATCCTGACGGCGCAGTAATTCATAGGCCGTTATGCCCGTATGGACCGGAGCCGTGCCGAGAGCATCCAGTTTTTCCGCCATCGCTTTGCTCGGTGTAATGGAAATGGATCGCAAAGCGGCGATGCCATCAGCAATAGCTTTCTTTTTGGCACAAAATACGTCGTACCGTTCCTGACTGACCAGACCGATATCATAGCCTTTCTGGGTCAGACGCAGATCGGCATTATCCTGACGGAGGACGAGGCGGTATTCACTGCGGCTGGTCATCATGCGATATGGTTCCTGCGTTCCTTTCGTAACCAAATCGTCAATGAGTACGCCAATATACGCTTCCGAACGGGTAAGGATAAAAGGATTTTTTCCCTGCACCTTGCGGGCAGCATTGATACCGGCAATCAGGCCCTGGGCTGCTGCTTCTTCATAGCCGCTGGTACCATTGGACTGGCCGGCAGAAAACAGGCCGCTCACTTTTTTCGTTTCCAGGGACGGTGTCAGCTGCAACGGGTCGAGGCAGTCATATTCAATAGCATATCCGGGCCGCATGATTTTCACATCTTCCAGCCCGGGAATGGTGCGCAGGAATTCGTATTGGACATCGATAGGCATACTGGTACTCATGCCCTGGACGTACATTTCTTCCGTAGATTGTCCTTCTGGTTCGATAAAGAGCTGATGCCGCTTTTTATCGGCGAAGCGGACGATTTTTGATTCAATGGAAGGGCAGTACCGGGGACCGATACCTTGTATGATGCCATTGCACATGGGTGCCCGGTCAAGATTATCGCGGATAATTTTGTGCGTTTTTTCGTTGGTAAACGTCAGCCAGCAGCATTCTTTATTCCGGTTTTTCCGTTCTGACAGGAACGAAAAGGCATGACCATCCGTATCACCTTCCTGCACAGCCATTTCATCCGTACGAAGCGTACGCCGGTCTACCCGGGCTGGTGTCCCCGTCTTGAAACGCATGAGTTTCAATCCTGCTTTTATCAGCGACCCGGACAGATCTTCTGCCGAGCGCTGGCCGATAGGACCTCCGGAATAGGTGCATTCGCCGATGATGATTTTACCTTTCAGATATGTCCCGGTCGCCAGGATGACACAGGATGCGCCATAGACTTCCCCCAGTTCGGTCTGTACGCCGGTTACTTTTCCGTCTTTTGTAAGGAGGTCCGTAATCATGAGCTGCTTGACATCGAGATGATCCTGATTTTCCAGTGTTTTTGTCATGGTCATCTGATACAGTTTTTTATCTGACTGGGCACGCAGGGAATATACGGCTGGCCCCTTGCCCGTATTGAGCATACGCATCTGCAGGCACGTCAGGTCCGTATTGATTCCCATCTGGCCACCCAGGGCATCGATTTCCCGTACGAGGTGGCTCTTTCCCGGCCCTCCTACAGCAGGATTACAGGGCATAAGAGCAATATTATCAAGATTCAATGTCGCCATCAAGGTTCTGGCACCCAGACGGGCACTGGCAAGGGCTGCTTCACAGCCGGCATGGCCGGCACCGATGACGATAACATCATACGTATCTACTACATACATGGAATTTCCTTCCCTTTCGCAATACATTTGCAATCTATTTATCATTTACCCAGACAGAACCGGCTGAATATTTCTTCAACAATATCATCGTGAACCGTATCGCCTGTAATCGAGCCCAGCGTATCCCACGCCTGACGGATATCGATGACAGCACAATCCAGAGGCATTCCATCCTGCAACGACTGCCGTGCCCGTTCCAGAGCTTCTGCACTCTGCCGTACCAGTTCTATATGGCGGGTATTGGTCAGAAGAGCGCTGGGGCCATCGGTAAAGCCGCCTTTCAGCACTTCCTGCAGGAGTCTGTCCTTCAACTCTTCCAGACCGTCCCCGGTACTGGCCGAAATGGGGCAGATTGGGAAGCCATAGGTGCTCAGGTCCTGGCTGGTCATGACAGACGGCAGATCCGTCTTATTTAGGACAATAATGACATTTTTATCTGCCGCAGACTGGAGGATATCTTTGTCTTCATCCGTAAGGGGACGGGAACCATCTATGACAGCCAGGATGATGTCTGCCTGGTCCAGATACCGACGGGCCCGGCTGACGCCAATTTTTTCGACTGTATCATCCGTTTCCCTGATACCGGCTGTATCGACGAGGCATACGGGAACGCCGCGCAGGGTAATCCATTCTTCTAATACATCCCGTGTCGTACCCGGCACGTCCGTAACGATGGCCCGTTCTTCCTGAAGAAGACGGTTCAGGAGACTCGACTTACCGGCATTGGGCGTACCGGCAATAGCGGCCATGACGCCGTCGCGGATCATGCGCCCGTTCTGGGATTCTTCCAGCATATGCTGCAGTTTTTCCTGCATTTCCTGCAAAGCACCGGATACGTCCGGCACAGCAATATCTTCCAGATCTTCTTCCGGATAATCAATCATGACTTCCAGCCGCGTCACCAGCTCGGTCAGTTCTTTGCGGGTCTTATTGATGACCTTGGAGAGCCGGCCCTCCAGCTGGCTTACAGCACTGGTGAGACCGGCCCTGCTTTTAGCCTGAATCACATCCATGACGGCCTCAGCCTGGGCCAGGTCGATACGGCCATTGACAAAGGCCCGTTCCGTAAATTCACCGGGATTGGCCATGCGGGCACCACTGCGCAATATGAGCTGCAAGATAGATTCCAATGCTTCCCGGCCGCCATGGCACTGGATTTCCAATACGTCTTCTGCCGTATAGGAGTGAGGGCCTTTCATGATAAGGGCCAGGACTTCATCGATACAGGTCCCATTTTCATCGACAATAGTCCCGTACTGAATAGAACGATCACGGCGTTCCTTCAGGGGAACTGCCGATTTACTTTTAAATATTTTATCTCCTACAGCATAGGCATCGGGTCCGCTGATACGGATTGCACCGATACCGCTTTCTCCCAGCGGTGTCGTAATCGCCGCAATGGTATCTGCCGTATCGTACATACAAACACTCCTTTCTGACAGGACTACAGGCGGACCGGTCAGATAACAAAAATGGCCAGATACCAGCGGTCCGTGAAAGATTCACTAACCAACTGACACTGACCACTGGTCACTTGCTCCGTTAGCCTTATTCAGCGTAATAAATGACGACATGACGGTACGGATCCTGACCTTCACTTTCCGTACGGACATGTTCGGCGTCCTGAAGTGCTACGTGGATAATTTTCCGTTCATAGCCGTTCATCGGTTCCAGGACGACTTTATCACCTTTCTTTTTCACCCGTCCAGAAAGGCGCAAAGCCAGCTGCTTCAGCGTTTCTTCCCGGCGGTGGCGGTAATTTTCGACGTCGAGCATGATGAAATGCCGCGTTTCTTTTCCCTGATTGGTTGTCAGATTGGTAAGATACTGGAGTGCATCCAGCGTCTGTCCATGTTTGCCAATGAGGATACCGAGATTTTTTCCATGGAGATGAAGGATAATTTTGTCCGGCTTGATCATTTTTTCAATCATGACCTGCATGCCCATATTCTTCAGGACTTCCTGGAGAAATTCCCGTGCTTTGGCAGCCGCTTCTTCAGCGGTAAAATCTTCTACGGAATCTGCTGATTCTTCTGCAGGAGAATCTGTTACGGAATCTTCCCCGTCATCGGCAGGACTAGCTGTTTCCGGTTCGGCCGGATCAGCAGCTGGTTCAGACGCAGACTGTGGTTCTGCCACTGCTTTTGTTTCCGTAGCGGCGGTCTGTTTTTCTGCTTCTTCTGCCTTGCGCACATCTTCCTGCTGCCGCTGCAGCACGTGTTCTGCTTCTTCTTTGGCTGTCACGCGGACGACGGCAGGCTTGCTGCCAATGCCGAGAAAGCCGCTTTTCGGTTCGGCCAGCACTTCTACCGTCACTTCATCACGGGTCAATCCCAGCTGTACCAGACCGGAACGGACAGCATCTTCTATCGTTTTTCCTGTCGCTTCTACATGATTCATGCGTTAGCAGCTCCTTTCTTTTTGCCGCGGAACATGATGATCTGCTGCAGCCACTGGAATACGTTGGATACAACCCAGTAAATGACAAGGCCACTGGGGAAACTGATGCTGATCCAGCCAATGAAAAGAGGCATGACAATCTGCATGATTTTCTGCTGTTTGGCCTGGGCTTCATTCATCGCTACCTGGGCACCGCTCATCTGTTTCTGGATAGCAAAAGTGGAGATAGCTGAAAGAATAGGCAGAATATAAGTAGGATCGGCATCGCCGAGACTGGGCATCCAGAGAAAACTCTTGTATGCTTCATCATAGGGATATTCACGCAGGGCATAAAATATGGAAATAAGGAACGGCATCTGGATAAGGATAGGCAGACAGCCTGAAAACGGACTGACTTTTTCTTCTTTATACAATTTCTGCAGGGCCATCTGCATTTTTCTTTGGTCGCCCTTATACTTTTTCTGTAATTCCTTGACTTTCGGCTGAATTTTCTGCATGCCTTCCATAGAACGGATTTGTTTAGCCGTCAGAGGCGCCAGTATCAGCTTGATGATAACCGTCAGCAAAATGATGGCAATGCCATAACTCGGATACCCGACCATATGGGTAAACTGGTAGCAGTAATCGAGAAAAACGGACATAATGCCAGACAGCACGTCCATGATTCCGCTAAAAAAACTCAATACTCTCAACTCCTGTCGAAGATTAAAAATGAAAAAATCAGACAGCCTTCATTTCATCTGCCTGATACCTAGGGTACAGGATCATATCCGCCTTCATGAAAGGGATGGCATTTTAAAATGCGCCTGATTGCTAAATAACTCCCTTTCAGTGCGCCGTACTTCTGCAACGCTTCAATGGCATAAGCAGAACATGTAGGATAAAAACGGCAGCACGGCAGATGCAGCGGAGATATGCACATCTGATAAAAACGTATCAGGAATATGAATAAGGATTTCATTCACATCGCTTCTTCCATACGTTCGCCCGGCGGAACAATTGCAGGATGCTCCGCTCAGCTTCTTGATATCCAACCTGTTTTAAATAGCCGCGCCCAATCAGTACCAGATCATAACCGTCTTTCAGCTCGTATTGATGGAGGCGGTATACTTCCTTCATCAGCCGGCGGCACCGGTTGCGTTCTACGGCACAACCGATTTTTTTGCCAGTTACAAAACCGATACGGGTTGGCTGTTTGGGAGAACGGGGCAGTACATACAATACGGCCAGGCGGTTGACAACAGATCTGCCATGGCGGTATACGAGCTGGTATTCCCGGTTTTTGCACAGCCTCTTCTCTTTGTTTAACTCGTACATCGTATAGTTCCTAAGCTTGTAATTCCTAAAAATGGCAGAAGAACAGAAAAATTCCTTCCAGGAACTTTTCTGTTCATCTCGTAAAAATTAAGCAGAAAGCTTCTTTCTGCCTTTCATGCGGCGTTTTTTCAAAACCATACGGCCACCTTTAGTCTTCATTCTTTCACGGAAGCCATGAGTTCTTTTCTTCCACAATACATTCGGCTGATATGTCTGTTTCAAGATAGACACCTCCTTCTTATCGATACAACGTATATTGAATTTACACCATAACAGTGTAATTATAGACAATCCCCCTGCCGATGTCAATTGTTTATTGGAAAAATTTGAAAAGACTGGGTTATCCAAAAAAGCAGAGATATAGACGGAGTATATAGATGCTTTATTAAATATAATCAAAGCCTAACATATATATAACCAATTTCTAACTTCTATTTGTGCACAACTTACTTTTGATGTACAATACAGATGTGGTCTTCATACAAATATTCACCAAGTTATACACAGTTTATCCACAGATTGTGGATAATTTAATAGGTCGGAAACTCGATATTTATCGGCTTTCCGCTTTTTTCAGCCTATTTTATCCACTTTATCCACAATCTTTTATGAACATATCCACACATCACCCGATTGGAAAGGAATGCATGACATGATAGACCTGACTGAACTCTGGATCGGTATACTGACCGATATACGGCCTCAGGTATCCCCGCAAATTTACGACAACTGGTTTGAAGCAGCCCTGATTCCCTGTATGTATGAAAACGATGTCCTGACACTGGATACGACGAGTCGTTTCGTCTGTTCTTTCATCAGCAAAAAATATACAGATCTCCTGGAAACGGCAGCCAGCCATGTAACAGGCCGTCCTACACAGGTACGCCTTATCTACAGCACGGGAGGGGAAACGACCCCCGACCCGTCTGTATCTCCGGCAGCACCATCATCGGCGTCTTCAACACCTGCAGCATATCATCCGGAAAAAACGGTATCTGCAGCACCAGCTTCGTCTTTTAAAGTACTGGAAGAAGACACGATCCGGGAAAACCAGGAATATGATGAACCCGAATGGGCACAAACGACACTGGAACCGGTAGATACGGAAAATCCTGATACGTATGAATACGAAAGTATTTCTCTTCCAGAAATCCGCTCAGCCAAAGATATCACGCCACCGCCAGCAGCAGAAAAACCAGAACCGGTCCCGGCCGCACAGGTTCCCGTTTCTGACGGATTGAACAGCAACTATACGTTCGATACGTTCATCGTTGGCAACAGTAACCGTATGGCTAACGCCGTCGCATTGTCCGTAGCTGGTGCACCGGCCCAAAAATACAATCCTTTCTTTATTTATGGCGATTCCGGACTGGGAAAAACTCATCTAATGCACGCCATCGGTCATAAAATCCGGGAAAATTTCCCTAACATGAGTTTGCGCTGCATTACCAGCGAAGACTTTGCCAATGAGCTCATCCAGTCTATCCAGGATAAAAATCCGGAAAGCTTCCGACAGCGGTATCGCAACGTCGATGTACTCCTCGTCGATGATATACAGTTCCTGGAAAATAAAGAACATACACAGGAAGAATTTTTCCATACTTTTAATAAGTTATACCAGGATCACAAACAAATGGTATTCACCAGCGACCGGCCACCACAAAATCTGAAAAAACTGGAAAACAGGCTCCGTTCCCGATTTCAGGCCAGCGCCGTCGCCCGCATAACGCCACCGGATCTGGAAATGAGGACAGCCATTCTCCGCCGCCGTTCCCAGTCTGAACACATTGAATTCCAGAATGATGCCATTAATTTCATCGCTGCTAATGTCAGTGAAAATATCCGTGAACTGGAAGGAGCTTTTGTCCGCGTCACGCTACAGGCTGCAGAGGAACATTCACCGGTTACGCTCGACATAGCCCAGCGGGCATTACAAGATTTAGTACAGGCCAGTGACAAGAAAAAATATATTACCATTGATGAAATCACAAAAGCCGTTTGTCAGTTCTATAAAGTAAAATATGAAGACCTGATGAGCAAGAAGAAAACCAAGTCGATTGCTTTTCCCCGCCAGATAGCCATGTATCTCTGCCGGGAACTGACGGAAAACACGTATCCTCATATAGGAACGGCATTCAATGGCAGAGACCATTCTACGGTTATGCATGCCTGTGATAAAGTGGCCAAGGCAATGGAAAAAGATAAAAATTTTCGCACCATGATAGAACAATTAAAGACGCGCATCATGAGCGTGGACAAATGAGCGGAAAAAATGTGGAAAAAAATCCGTTTATCCACATCTTCCGGAAAACAGTGGATTTGTGGATGGAAAAATCCTGTTTATCCACAAGTTATACACATCTGTGGATAGCATAAAATAAGGCCTTCACAGGACTTATGCACAATTTCACAGCGCCTATGACTATTACTACGATTTTAACTCATTTTTCAATTAACCTCACCATCATAGAAAAGGGGACAACCATGAAACTCAGATTCAAAAAAGAAGACCTCAACAAAGGACTCCAGTCCGTACAAAAAATCGCCCAGGATAAAAGTAATAACATTTCTTATGAAAATGGCCTGCTCATCAAAGCCATCGGCGATATGATCGAATTCCAGGCCAATGATTACGATATGGGAATCCGTACGGAAGTACCGGGCATCATTGAAGAACCAGGCGAAGTATTTATTGCTAATCCATTTCTCATCGAACTGACACGCCGTCTGCCTGGTGATGAAATCGAGATGATCAAAGAAGATGGAGATACCCAGCTCCTGTTAAAAGGCGGAAAACTGAAATTTGAATGCCTGACAATCAATCCGGATGATTTTAATGAAGTAGACATTGTTGAAAATGGTACTTCTTCTTTCACGACAGACAGTATTACTCTGAAAGACCTCATCGACCATACATCATATGCCTGTTCTACCGATACGGCCCGTCCCATTTTCACCGGTACACATATCGATGTAAGCGGGACGACTCTCAATATGGTGGCTACAGACACTCATCGCCTGGCTCTCAAATCAGCCGAACTGGCCCAGCCGGTCGAACAGCCTTTCAAAGCCGTCATTCCGAGCCGGCTGCTCATGGAAATTGCCCGTCAGCTGCCGACGGATATACCGCAGGATGTACAGATTGTAGCGCTTCGCAATTTTATGACTGTCCGGTTTGGCAATATCTTTATCCGTACCCGGCTGATTGAAGGGGAATTCCCAAATTACCGCCGGGTTATCCCGACACAGTTTACCAGTACGGTGACGCTGAACCGCCAGGAATTTACAGCAGCCGTCGAACGCGCTTCTATCGTGGCAAAAGATGCCCAGTATAATGTCATTAATTTTGCTATTCAGGACGGACAGATCAGCCTGACCAGCCAGCATCCCGATTACGGTACGATTGAAGACAGTGTTTCCTGCCAGATTAAAGGCGAACCCATCCGCATCGCTTTTAATGGAAAATTTGTCCTGGATATCCTGAAACACTGCCATAGTGAAGAAATTGTACTCCAGCTGAAGACAAGTAGTCCGATGCTGGTACAAGATAAAGATGAACAGAATTGTGTATTTGTCGTTACACCAATGAGGGCAAAATGATAAAAAATATCGAAATTAAAACTAATATGATACAGTTAGACCAATTCTTAAAATGGGCTGATGTCATAGAAAGCGGAGGACAGATCCGTCCGCTTCTGGATGAAAAGAGGATTTTTGTCAATGGCGCATTATGCCAGGCCAAGCGGAAGCAGCTCCATTCCGGTGACATCGTTGAGATAAAGGGTATCGGTACGTATAAACTTATTGGGGAATAAAACTATGCTGATTCATGATATCCGCCTGCTGCATTTCCGCAATTATGATGATGAACGAGTGACATTTCCACCATCGATTGTCGTGCTGCACGGAAAAAACGGCCAGGGAAAAACGAATCTCCTGGAAGCGCTGTATATGGCAAGTATTGGTAAATCGTACCGGGGACTTGCCGATGCGGACCTCATCCAATGGAAGCAGCAGACGGCAAGTCTGATCCTTAATTTCAGCCGCAGCGGTGTCATACAGCAGATTAAAATGATTCTTTCCAAAGAAGCAAAGAAAGAACTATGGGTCAATAAGACGAGAGTATCGCGCAGAGAGCTGATCGGTACGTTAAATGAGGTCCTGTTTTCACCAGAAGATTTGCAGCTTATCAAGGCGGGACCGGCTCTTCGCCGCCGGTTTCTCGATCGTGAATTATCACAGGTCAGTCCGGTGTACTGTCAGACTCTTCTCCGGTATCACCGGGCTGTTGCCCAGAGGAATCTGCTGCTTAAGCGAATGAAGTATGAAAAGGTCCAGTCCCTGGAAGAGTGGGACCGCCAGATTGCCAGCCTGGCAGCCGATATCGTACAGCGCCGCCTTCAGGCCTTGCATAAAATCCGCCTTCTGGCCCGGATTACCCACAAGCGCCTCAGCGGAGGGGAAGGACTGGACATTGACTATGTGCAGCCTTATGGTGACGGTAGGGAAAGGGATGCCCAGTGGTATTATGATATGCTGCAGTCCCATCTGGAACAGGACCGGTACCGCATGTCTACATCGGTCGGGCCCCACCGGGACGATTTGGAATTTTCCATTGCCGGAGCCAACTTAAAGAAATATGGCTCCCAGGGACAGCAGCGCACGGCTGTTCTGGCATTGAAGCTGTCCGAACTGGAATATATGAAATCGGAAACAGGGGAATATCCGGTACTTCTTTTGGATGATGTCATGAGTGAACTGGATAGTCAGCGCCGTCAGGCGTTATTATCCTTTGTTAAAGGACGTATCCAGACATTTATCACGACGACGGAACCGGATATGTTCCGGTCTGTTGCTGATTGTTCTTTTATCTGTATTGAACAAGGCAGGGTGGCTGCCAATGGTTAAGCGGACCCATGAAATGGGAAAAGCCGGACTTTCTATACCGGCTGTCCTCAAAGAAAATAAACTGCTTACACCGTTCCGCTTTTTTCAGGCAAAGCGGGACTGGCCTAAGATTATAGGTAAACAAATTGCGAAATATTCTTATATTAAAGACGTAGATAAAAATTGCGTAATAATAGGCGTTCTCAATCCTGTGTGGATGAATCAGCTTTTTATGTACAGTCAGGAAATACAAAAGAAACTTAACGATTATATCGGTGAAGATTTCGTCCAGTCGGTGCGGTTTGTACGCAGTGGAAAAAAGCCGGCCCCGGTCGTGTATGAAACCCTTGAAGGAGAAGAGGAGTCAGACTATCCCCGGGGCCGTATCCGTGATGTGGTCTTATCCGATGATTATGTGCAGATGGTGAGGCAGGAAACATGCCGCCTGCCGGAACGCATCCGCGGAAAGATGGCAGCCCTGCGCTTTGCCCAGGAAAAACGGCGCCTGTCCATGGAAGCCGAAGGATTCCGCCATTGCCCGCGCTGTGGCCGCTGGCTGGCAAAAGGAGAAACGATATGTCTCCTGTGCCGTCTCGAAGACAGGCAGCACAAGAAAAAGCTGGTACACGACCTGTTGATCCAGATGCCATGGCTGTCACTGGATCAGTTCGTTCATGAGATAGGAGCCGTACGCAGTGACCGGCTGTACGTAGAACTGTACAATGAAGTACGGCGGGACTGTATTTATAAGCTCATTGAACGGATCCACTACGATAGCGATACACCGGAAGATGATTTATTCCTGGCTTTGTTCATCACGAGGAAAACGCCGGTGGAACTAACCGATGATTATGTCCGCAACCTGGCTAACCGTTATAGAAAGAAGGAGTGATTATGTATCTTCATATCGGCGGAAACCGGATGATCGATGTACGCCGTCTCGTCGCCCTGTTCAAGGCTCATCCCAGCCGTGCCAGTAAAGCTAATCCGCTCATACAGTACTATAAACCGTATGAATATGTGGGAAATAGTACAGAAAAGATTGGTACATATGTAGTCACGGAAGATGCTGTGTATGGTTCACCCCTGTCT
The DNA here is from genome assembly GCF_002391155.1 of Megasphaera sp. UBA4382. Classification (NCBI taxonomy): domain Bacteria; kingdom Bacillati; phylum Bacillota; class Negativicutes; order Veillonellales; family Veillonellaceae; genus Megasphaera; species Megasphaera sp. UBA4382. The sequence goes on from NZ_DGRS01000071.1 coordinate 30,781, forward strand.
CTTTCTACGCTGGTCAAACGGTATGAAGAGCTGTTTAGTGTGGATTGAACGGCTGAAATCTGGTATAATAAGATGTTACAGGTCCTGTGTCATCACAGGAGGACAGAAGAGGAGGAGCATTGCATGTCGGAAGACAAGAAAATAAAGTATGGTGCGGAACAAATCCAGGTCCTGGAAGGGCTGGAAGCCGTACGCAAACGGCCGGGTATGTATATCGGCAGTACGAGTCTGCGTGGACTGCACCATCTCGTATATGAAGTGGTAGATAATAGTATTGATGAAGCATTGGCCGGTTATTGCACACATATCGAAGTGGAAATCGGGGAAGACAATAGCATCAGCGTCATTGACAATGGCCGTGGTATTCCCGTTGCTATGCATAAAGTGGGGAAACCAGCTGTCGAAGTCGTTCTGACTGTGCTCCATGCCGGTGGCAAATTTGGCGGAGACGGTTATCCTATTTCCGGTGGGCTTCATGGTGTCGGCATCAGTGTTGTCAATGCATTGAGTGAATGGACCCGCGTGGAAGTCAAACGGGATGGATATTTGTATACTATTTCCTTTAAGCGTGGCGTGACCGACCAGCCGCTGATGAAAGTTCGTCCCTTGCGCCCCGGTGAAGAAACAGGTACCCACGTCACATTTAAACCGGATAAGGAGATATTCCCTGATACGGTCTATGATTTTGATACGCTTAAAACACGTCTGCGGGAACTGGCCTTCCTCAATAAGGGATTGCATATTACCCTGACGGATAAACGCGGTGACGGAAAACAGGAAGTATACTGCTATGAAGGCGGGCTGGTCTCGTTCGTAGAATTCCTGAACGAAAACCGTACGGCTGTTAATCCGACCGTTGTCCAGATTGATGGTGAAAAGAATAAAGTCATTGTCGATATCGCCATGCAGTATAATGACGGGTACAGTGAAAATATCTTGAGCTTTGTCAATGACATCTTTACTGAAGAAGGGGGAACTCATCTTTCAGGATTCCGTTCCGGTCTGACACGTACGATCAACGATTATGGCCGGCAGGCCGGACTCATCAAGGATAATGAAGATAATCTGTCCGGAGACGATGTCCGGGAAGGTCTCACGGCTGTCATCAGTGTCAAAGTGCGGGAACCGCAGTTTGAAGGACAGACTAAGACGAAACTGGGCAACAGTGAAGTCAAGGGGATTGTTGATAACATCGTATCAGACGGACTGCGGGAATATCTGGAAGAACATCCTGCAGAAGCTAAAAATATCATCAATAAGACGATTTCTGCATCGAGGGCCCGTCAGGCTGCACGCCGGGCACGGGAACTGACACGGCGCAAGAATGCATTGGAAATCAGTAGTCTTCCCGGCAAGTTAGCCGATTGCTCGGAAAAGAATCCGGATCAGACGGAAATTTATCTGGTCGAAGGTGATTCTGCCGGCGGCAGTGCAAAGCAGGGCCGGGATCGCCGTTTCCAGGCTATCCTGCCGCTCCGTGGCAAAATTATCAATGTGGAAAAGGCAAGGCTCGATAAGATACTGGCCAATGATGAAATCCGGTCTATGATTACTGCTTTTGGAACGGGTATTGGCGAAGAATTCGATATTACCAAGCGCCGGTACGATAAAATCATCATCATGACCGATGCCGATGTCGATGGTGCCCACATCCGTACACTGCTTCTGACATTTTTCTACCGGTTTATGAAACCGCTGATTGAACAGGGCCATGTATATATTGCCCAGCCGCCGTTATACCAGGTACGCAAGGGAAAACAGGTATGGTATCTCTATACGGATGAAGCGATGAATGCCAAGTTGGAAGAATTGGGAAAAGACAGCTCGGTTGTCGTACAGCGGTACAAAGGGTTGGGTGAAATGAATCCGGAACAGCTCTGGGAAACGACGATGGATCCGGCGAATCGCACTATGCTCAAGGTACACCTGGAAGACGCTGTAGAAGCCGATAAGATTTTCTCCGTCCTCATGGGAGATAAGGTGGAACCGCGTCGTAAATTTATTGAAGAAAATGCAAAGAAAGTCCGCAATCTGGATTTGTAAGAGATTTCCTTGAGGGGGGATGTCTGATGAAACGAATTTGGCATGTAAGTCTTTGCACAGCGCTGTGGTGCGCCTGTACGCTTTCTGTGCTGGCGTCTGGTACGGTGTTGCCGGCTGAGGCGGCACCGTCTGTGGCAGCACCGTCTGTGGCAGAACAGATACAGCCGGTCGTCATTACCGATCCGGCTGTACATATGAAAAATACAAACAAGTATTATGTTACATCAGGCCGCGTATATGATGCCGTCACAGGAGCTGTTGAGGGAATTTCCCGTGAAAAGACAGGACTCCCACAAGATACGGGACGATACTATTACCGGGTAGAAAAAAATCTTACCGGTGACTATTTCTATAGTGTCAAAGCATATGATACGGACAGTCACATCCTTATAGGCAGTTATTTTGTTGCTAAAGATGATTCCTGTGTCTGGAAATTACAGGATAATGATGATGCCGTACTCATTCTGGGAACGCCGGAAAAGTTGCTCGATAAGGCAGAAGTGACGGTATATCCAGGTAAAATACCGATGGGAAGCTATGGCATCCTGCGCGTCCGCATGCCGGGACGACTGCCCTATGATATCAAAATTACCAGTCTGAATCCTTCTGTAGCCGATATTTCTGAAAAAATGAATATCGTGTCTAAATCGGAAGGGAAGGCAGACCTTGTTATCGATTTACGCATGGGTAACACGGTACGTACCATTACCCGGACCGTTAAAGTCATTGAGTCTGCTGATTCATCGAATCACGATTCCGGACGCAGGCCGATTGGCATCGGTATCGGTGTCGGATGGGGCGGCGGATGGCATCACCATGGCCACGGCGGCATTGGAATCTGGGTATGATAAAAAAAATTGAGACCGCTCATTCAGCGGTCTCTTTTTTTGTTACCAGAATTTTATCGACGCGGAGATTATCCATATCCATGACTTCAAAAGTGAAGTTTTTCCAACTGCATGTATCCGTTTCGGTAGGGATACGGCCTATTTTATACGTAACGAATCCGGCCAGTGTTTTGTATAGATCGTCTTCTTCTCCGGGAAGGTCTTCATCGAGGTCAAAGAAATCTTTAAATTCTTCGATTGTGAGCAGACCTTCCATGAGCCATTCGCCGGGGCCCCGGCGGATGATGCGGTTGGCTTCTTCCTGCTTTTCCTCTTCACCGGCAGGCATGATTCCCAGTAGTTCTTCCAGAATATCATGGAGCGTGACGATGCCGCTCAGGCTGCCATATTCATCGAGGACCACCGCTTCATGGACACCGTGTTCGCGGAAAGTCTGGACGACTTTCATAATATCCATCGATTCGGGAACATAGATAGGCCGGCGCAGGCTGTCCTCCAGAATCTGTATCATCGACGGTGTATGCTGTTTAAGGACGGAAGCGTGATATTTGCCAAAAACATCGGTAATGGATACGACGCCGACAAAATCGTCGAGTGACCCACGCCCTACCGGCATGATTAGATGATGGCAGTCTAACATTTCTCTGATGACCGTTTCTTCCGGATCTTCCAAATCAATCCAGTCCACCTGGGTACGGTTAGTCATGATATCGCTTACATCCATATCGCCGAGACGGAATACGCGGTCTACCAGTTCCGGCTCTTCTTTGGCAAAGGCACCCAGCTCGGCTCCCTGTTCGAGGAGCAGCTTGATTTCGTCTTCTGTGACGGGTTTCTTTTGTGGATGACCGGCCCCCATGAGTTTCATAACGGCTGCCGTCGAAGCAGACAGAAACCATACCAGCGGTGTACAGAGAGAAGAAAAATATAACATGGGGCGGGCCAGAAAACAGGCAATCCGTTCTGGATTATCAATAGCCAGACGTTTAGGAACCAGTTCTCCCAGAATCAATGTCAGATAGGTAATGGCAATGACCAGCGTTGTCAGGCTAACTGAGTAGGCATAAGGAGCTATAGGCGGATAGAGGTCTATGAGAGAGTGGGACATGGGCTCTGCCATGGCTGTACCGCCATAGACACCGGTGAGCAGGCTGACCAGAGTCATGCCGAATTGTACGGTAGAAAACATTTTATTCGGGTTTTCCCGCAACCGGATGACAATACGGGCAGAATTGTTTCCTTCCTCTACCAAAGCCTCCAGACGGGCCTGACTACAGCTGACGATGGACATTTCCAGCATAGAAAAAATGCCATTCCCGATGATGAGCAATACGATGACCATAAATTGTTCCCCTAGCGAGACATCCAAATCTGATAGCAACTCCTTTTTAAATTCAAAATATGGGTATTTGATGAGTATTATAACGTGTTTATTCTGTTTAGGCAAGGTGATAGCGGAAACATTCCGTTTCATTATTCTGGTCTATACTGGCAGGCCGGGGCAGACTCTGGTATGATAGAAAAAGAAACATTATTTCAAGGAGGATGATAGGCGATGATTTATACAGGGGATGAAATGGAAAAAAAAGCCGTTCTGGAAACGGCGGCCCGCATGTGTGCAGCAGCCAGGACAGCGCCGAAAACGCGGCATATTGATGGTATCCATACGCTGGTCGTTACGGGAGAAGAAAAGGATGCGCTGGCTGATAAAATGGAAGAAATCGGAAAGAAATATTTTGGTGATTCCTGGCAGCACTGGTATGGACGGGATGCAGGCAATGTACGGCAGGCCGACGCCGTAGTTCTCATCGGTATTGAAAAAAGCTACCGCGGCCTGGCTCACTGTAATTTCTGTGATTTTGGCGATTGCAGCAGCTGCCGGGAAGCCGGTGGCAATTGTGCGTATATCTATGTCGATCTGGGCATTGCCTTGTCTTCCGCTGCGCTGGCGGCACACCGGGAGCTGACCGACAGCCGGATTTATGCGTCTATTGGAAAAGCGGCAGGTGAAATGCCCTATGGTTGTGAATATAAGTGGCTGGGTATTGCCATATCCGTTTCTGGAAAGGATCCCTTTTTTGACCGGTAAAAAGTATAAACTGATAGTTCACATTTTTTCTGTATCTGCTATACTAGATACGGATTGAAATACAGGGAAAGAAGGAAGTATCATGAAGTTTCAGCAGATTTTGAAAAAAGTATGTATTCTCGTTACAGGAGCCGTTATGAGCGCCTCGGTCTGTCTGGCTGCTATACCATATGACCAGGTCCTTGTCGGTGGCATCGGTCCCGGCTCGGCTGTCAGTTATATGAAGAGCCTTTATGGCCAGCCTGATTCAACGAATTTTGATACGCCGACGCAGGCAACCTACACCTATGGCAATTCTTTTGTCGTTACATCGAATCCTTCTGATGTCAGCACTGTTTTTACTGTCCTTTCTTCAGGGCATAATGGACTGAATACACCAGCTGGCGTCGGCGTCGGTATGGATGAAGCCGTCATTACAGAAAAATACGGCCCCTGCGAAAGAAAAGGGGAAGTCAATGGCGTCACCTACTATCATTACGCTATGGAACCCAATCCGTCCCTGCCCAATGCGTTTGGCGGATATAGTTTCGGTGTAGAAAATGGCAAAATCATTTCTATCTGGGCTGGTGTCGTAGCCGATGACAATGGAGCGGCGGCAGCGGCGGCAGTAGCAGGCGGTACAGCAACTACCGTGGATGGAACAGCACAGGCTTCACAGAATACCTCTACACAGGAACCAGCACCTACACCGGTCGTTGCTCCTGTCAGTCCGGCTGATGCCAAGACGATAGCGGAACATAATGCGCCGGAACAGAAAGAAACGGCTCCGGATACGACATCCAAAGTTACAACAGACAATGGCACGACAGTCACTATAGAAAAGACGGAATAAGATATTTGTATACCGTTGGATATAGTTTCTGTGCATTATAAAAACAGGCTGCTGCATGAAGCAAATACTGCTTTATGCGACAGCCTGTTCTTTATGACCGTAATCCGGGACTTATTCTTCTTTCTGGGAACGAAGGAAGAGCGTACGCAGTTCTTCTGCCGGATCTTTGTGCTGGAAAAGGATATCATAAATAGCCTGTGTAATAGGCAGCTCTACCTGCCATTGAGCCGATAAATCCATGAGTGCTTCACAGGTATATACTCCTTCGGCTAATTTATGAAATGGTTTCTGTAAAATAAAATCTTCACCGAACCGCCGGTTATTGCTGTGCTGGGAAAAAAGAGTCGCTTCGTAGTCTCCCAGGTGGCTCAGGCCGTATACGGTCATGGCACTGCCTCCCATAGCGGCGACGAGCCGGGATAATTCATGGGTACCTCTGGCCATGAGAGCGCCTTTGAGGCTGCTGTAGTGGAACCCGTCGAGCATGCCGGCAGCGATGCCATAGACATTTTTAGCGGCTGCACCGATTTCCGTGCCTAATAGATCCGTGCCATAATAAAAGCGGATCAGGGGACTGCTAAAAATATCGGCAATGCGCCGTGTCCGTTCTTTATTATCTGATGCCATGACCATGCAATTCGGCATACCGGAAAGGAAATCCTGTACATGACCCGGACCCACCCATACGACAGTACGTGCGTCTTCGCCCAGTTCTTCTTTCATGATTGTAGAAAGTCTCTTACCTGACCCTGTTTCCAATCCTTTCATGCAAAGGACGAAGGGCATGTGGGTCAGGCGCGTAGCCCTGATCTGTTTGGCTAGACTGCGCAGCTGTTGGGCGCTGATACTGATAATGACGATATCGGCACCGGCCAGGGCGGCGGTTAGGTCGGCCGTAAGAGCAATGTCAAGAGGCATATGAAGGTATTCATTCTGACGTTGTGAAATAAGTTCTGCCAGATGGGGAGAACCGGGACGGCCCCAGAGAGTGACATTATGGCCAATGCGGTGAGCATACCAGGCATGAAAAGTTCCCCAGCGGCCACAGCCTAAGACAGTAATATTCATAAAGAGAAAACCTCCGGATGATACAATATTCGACATAACAGGATATATCCCTGTGCTTTTATATTATACCATGAATCATAAGCAGGTTAAAATTAGGCAGGGCATAGGATTCATGATACAATACGTATGTAGACATTTCTGAACGACGAAAGGAGTCCTTATTATGAGTTTACATATTGAAGCCAGAGATGGAGAGATTGCAGACCGTATATTACTTCCCGGAGATCCTTTGCGGGCAAAATATATTGCTGAAACCTTTTTGGAAGGCGCCCGGTGCTTTAACAGGGTGCGAAATATCCTGGGATATACCGGCACCTATAAAGGGCAGCGTGTTTCTGTCATGGGAACGGGTATGGGGATTCCGTCTATTTCTATTTACGTCCATGAACTCCTGGAAAGTTATGGTGTAACGAAACTGATCCGCGTCGGTACATGCGGTGCCATGCGGGAAGATATCCAGCTTCGCGATGTTCTCATCGCCCAGGGAGCGACGACGGACTCATCGATTATCCGGAATATCTTTGGCCCGTCTATCAACTATGCTCCTCTGGCTGATTTTGACCTTCTCCGCACAGCCTATGAAAAAGCCAGGGAACATAACCTTTCGGTCCGCGTCGGCAATATCGTCTCCGTAGACCGGTTTTATGATGAAGAAATCGATAATAAAAAACTCACCGATTATGGCATCATGGCCGTAGAAATGGAAACGGCAGCTCTGTATATCCTGGCGGCAAAATATAAAGCCCATGCCCTGGGTATTTTTACGGTCAGTGACCATCTCCTGACGGGAGCTGCCTGCACGGCAGAAGAACGGCAGACTTCCTTCAATGACATGATCCGCATTGCCCTCGATACGGCAGTAAGCGAATGAGATGATTAGTCCGGCAGAAGGCAGTGATATGACTATGTTACATGATGACCTGATTTATGAAATCCTTTCTGTGGTCAGCGAAATACCGGAAGGACGGGTCGCTTCTTACGGACAGATTGCACGGCTCATTGGCAGAGATAATAATGCCCGTCTGGTAGGAAAAGTCCTGAGTATGGCGGAATATTATGGCAGATATCCCTGTCATCGGGTTGTCAATAGTGCCGGCAGACTGGCACCTTCTTTTTCATCACAAAGGAAACTTTTGGAGAAAGAAGGCGTTGTATTTAAGAAAAATGGCTGTGTAGATATGAAAATATTTCAATGGAATGAAGGTATGACTTAAAAAGAAAATCACGATATAAAAAAGCGATGTATCTGTCATGATAGCCATTACAGATACATCGCTTTTATCATATCTTCTGTTTTAGAACTTGGCGATGATAGCGTCGCGGTATTCTTCCGTTTTAGCTGTTCCACCCAGGTCAGGAGTAAGGCATTTCTTTTCGGCCAGCACGTCGTCAACGGCACGGCGGATAGCTTTGGCCGTGTCTGTTTCGCCTATGTATTCGAGAAGCATGCAGGCCGACCAGAGAAGGGCTGTCGGATTGGCGATGTGTTTGCCGGCAATATCGGGAGCACTGCCATGGACGGCTTCGAACATGGCATAGTCACTACCGATATTCATGGACGGAAGAAGTCCCAGTCCGCCGATGAGGCCGCTTGTCAGGTCGGAAATGATATCGCCGTATAGATTGGGCATGACCATGACATCGAAATTTTCCGGATGCATGACCAGCTGCATGCACGTGTTATCTACGATTTTGTCATCACTTTCAATCTGGGGATATTCTTTGGCAATTTCGCGGAAAATAGACAGGAACATGCCATCGCTGAGTTTCATGATATTGGCCTTGTGGACACAGGTCACTTTATGGCGGTTGTGGGACAGAGCATATTCAAAAGCGGCGCGGATGATGCGGCTGCTGGCATGACGGGTAATGATCTTGATGGAATGCATTTCATCATCACTTATCTTTTCTTCCACGCCGGCATACAAATCTTCTGTATTTTCACGGAATGTTACCAGATCAACGTTGGGAAATGGCGTCTTGACGGCCGTATTGGACTTTGCCGGACGGATATTGGCAAAGAGATCGTATTTTTTGCGCAGCATGACATTGATGGAACGGAATCCCGTGCCAATAGGTGTCGTAATTGGTGATTTGAGCAGGATATGTGTTTTTTCAAACGACTGGAATGCGTCATCTGGTACGAGGGCACCGTGCCGTTCGTATTCAGCAGCTCCTACGTTGAAACATTCATATTCCAGCGGTGCCTTGGCAGCTTTCAAGATATCTATGACAGCATCAGTGATTTCAGGGCCGATGCCATCGCCTTTAAATACAGTAATAGTTTTCATGGTTATCGATCCTCCATAGGAATGTATTCGCAGATTTCGCCGACGTACTTGGCAGCCGGGCGGACGATGCGGTCGTCGTACTGTTTGTGTTCGATATTATGAGCCAGCCAGCCGACGAAACGGCTGATGACAAAGAGCGGCGTGTACAAATCACGGGGGATGCCCAAAAGCTGATAGGCAAAGCCGCTGTAGTAATCGACATTGCTGCACATATGGGTCCCTTTTGCTTCGGAAAGAGTCTTTATGGCTACCTTTTCAAAGCGGCGGTAGAAATTGTATATTTCATCCATGCCCTTTTCTTTGGCGACGATGCCGCAGAAGTGACGCATGATTTCCGCACGGGGATCGGAAAGAGTATAGACGGCATGACCAAACCCGTAGACCAGACCGCTGTGATTCTTGAATTTTTTCTGCAGAATTTTATGTACGACATCTTCCATCTGGGCATCGGTCGCTTTAATGCCGATGGCATCGATGATGCGCTCCATCATGATGGAAACTTTGACATTGGCACCACCGTGACGGGGCCCCTTGAGGGCTGCCACAGAAGCGGCCATGGCAGAATAGATATCCGTATTGGTAGAGGATACGACGAGGTTGGCAAAGGTCGAGTTGGTACCACCGCCGTGATCGGCGTGGAGAAAGAGGAGAATATCGAGAAGATGCGCTTCTTCTTCGGTAAATCTGCCATCCAGGCGGAGCATGGAAAGAATATTCTGAGCCGTCGAGTAATCCTTGCGGGGATAGTGGATGACCAGACTCTGCCTGTTGTAATAGTGTACTTTGGACATATAGGCGTAAACCGCAATAGAGGGCAGTTTACTCATAATATTGAGCCCTTTTCGCAAGGTCTGATAGACATCGATATTGTCTGGATCGGGGTCATAATTGTACAATGTGATGAGTGCATGCTGCAATTTATTCATCAGGTTTTTGCCGGGCAGACGCAGGAGGTTCATTTCCAGAAATTCATCAGGCAGGTCATAGCCGCTCTGCAGGACTTTACAGAAAGCATCGAGTTCTTCCCGTGTCGGCAGATAGCCGAAAAGGAGGAGAAAACAGGCTTCCTCATAGAGAAAACCGTGATAATCTTCCCGTTCGATGAGAGTACGCACATCGATGCCCCGATAGTACAGGATGCCGTCACAATCTATTTTATTGCCTTCGGCGTCGCGTTTATAGCCAACGACATCGGCAACCCGGGTCAGACCGACTAATACGCCTGTATGGTCTTCATTACGCAGACCCCGTTTGACGCCAAATTTAGGGAACCAGTCACGCGGAATCTGTGTGTAGTTTTGTGATTTGCCATAAAATTGCGCCAGATAAATATTCTTATCCATGAAATTCCTCTCTTTCCGATACGGTATAAATAACGAAATGAAAATTTTTAAATATTTATCATTTTTTATATTTATACATTCATAGATTTACTCCGCCAAGCTCTCTGAGAGTATAAGTTATTATAGCATAATTACGGGAAAAGTAAAACGAATGACGAAAATAATTTTCCCATTTCTGACACTAGGCAGGATAAGAATAATTATGATATAATATGGACGTAACGAATAATATTTTCACTATATGAAAATTATTTACGTTAATTTCAATATCAGCAAACACAAACAATTGTACAATAAGGGAGGAATCAAGGCGATGATAAAGCTATTTGACGGTGGTGCCTGGCTCATCCATGGGACAGAAGTCGTTCCGGAACAAGAAGAAAAAAGGGCAGAGACTTTGGCCGGTCATGCTCTTTCTAAAAAAGAAGGAAAGAAAGGGACTATTGCCTATTCTATTTTAAAACAGCATAATACGGCTCCGGATATGGATCATCTGAAAATAAAATTTGATGCCATGGCTTCCCATGACATTACCTTCGTAGGGATTATCCAGACTGCAAAGGCATCGGGCATGACGAAGTTTCCACTGCCGTATGTCATGACCAACTGTCATAATTCCCTCTGTGCAGTCGGTGGCACGATCAATGAAGATGATCATCTCTTTGGACTGTCAGCGGCTAAAAAATACGGTGGAATCTATGTACCGCCCCATATTGCCGTCATCCATCAGTATATGCGGGAAAAAATGGCCGGCTGCGGCCGCATGATCCTGGGCTCAGACAGCCATACCCGGTATGGTGCCCTGGGGACGATGGCTATGGGGGAAGGTGGCGGTGAACTGGTCAAACAGCTTCTCTGTGACACCTATGATATTGCCTATCCCGGTGTCGTCGGCGTATATCTGACGGGCCGTCCCCGTCCCGGCGTAGGGCCCCATGATATTGCGATTGCCATTGTCGGTGCCGTGTTCAAAAACGGCTATGTCAAAAATAAGGTCATGGAATTTGTCGGACCGGGTGTCGCTTCTATGACGACGGATTACCGCAACAGTGTCGATGTCATGACGACAGAAACGACGTGTCTGTCATCCGTATGGCGTACTGACGACGATACGAAAGCCTATCTTACCCAGCATGGGCGTCCCGATGCGTATAAAGAATTAAATCCGTCTGATGTGGCATATTATGATGGGTTTGTCGAAGTAGATCTTTCAACGATCAAACCGATGATTGCCCTTCCATTCCATCCGAGCAATGCCTATGAAATCGACGAATTCAATCAGAATGCCGGTGATATTCTGCGGGAAGCAGAAAAACGGGCACAGGAACTCATCGGAGACAGGGATATTCCCTTCAGTCTGACCGATAAGCTCGTCGATGGCCGGTTGCATGTCCAGCAGGGCGTCATAGCCGGTTGTGCCGGAGGCAACTATGTCAATGTCATGGCAGCAGCTCACATTTTGAAAAACGCGTCGTGTGGCAATGGCGTATTTTCTCTCGATGTGTATCCGTCCAGCCAGCCGGTCTATATGGACCTCGTAAAAAAAGGCGCCGTTTCAGAACTTCTGGCAGCGGGGGCTGTCTTTAAGACAGCGTTCTGCGGTCCCTGCTTTGGCGCAGGCGATACGCCAGCTAATAATACACTCAGTATCCGTCATACGACGCGGAATTTCCCGAACCGTGAAGGCAGTAAGCCCGGTCAGGGACAGTTTTCTGCCGTGGCGCTGATGGATGCCCGTTCTATTGCGGCAACAGCTGCCAATGGCGGTGTCCTCACATCAGCTGAAGTGTATGCCGATGACTATGAAGTACCTCCTTATGACTATGATGACAGTGCCTATGCAGCCCGCGTATACCACGGATTTGGCAAAGCGGAAACCAGTGCAGATCTCATTTATGGCCCGAACATCAAAGACTGGCCGGCTATGGAACCGCTTGCTGATGATATCCTTCTCAGGGTATGTTCCAAAATCACCGATGCGGTCACGACGACAGACGAACTGATTCCGTCTGGCGAAACGAGTTCATACCGTTCCAATCCTCTGGGACTGGCTGAATTTACTTTATCCCGCCGGGATCCGGCATACGTAGGACGGGCCAAAGAGGTCCGGAAACTGGAACTGGCACGTCTTTCCGGACAATGCCCGGCAGGAGTAGATTCTGATATAAAAGCTGTTTATGAAAAAATCGGTCAGCACTTTCCGAAAGCTTCCATGAAGACGACGGAAATCGGCAGTATGATTTACTGTACCCGTCCCGGTGACGGTTCTGCCCGTGA
>NZ_DGRS01000079.1:0-24840 GCF_002391155.1 Megasphaera sp. UBA4382
TAAGCGCTACCATCAGTGCCCGCGTCCTTCCCGGGGAAACGGGGGATGAAATCCTGGCGTATATCCGGCAGTACCTCACCGGAGGCATCCAGGTCCGCCGCGTATCCGGCATCGACCCGGTCAACGAAGACACCCCGGACAGTGAAGAATTCCGTCTGGTCGAACAGACTATCCACGATGTATACGGCGACGATGTCATCGTCATGCCGGAACTGATGCTGTTTGCGACAGACTCCCGCTATTATAAGGACATTGCTAAACACATCTTCCTTTTCAGTGGCTATGAACAGGACGATACGTGGGGGCCCATGCACGGTGTCAACGAACGGATTCCTGCTGCCGCACTTCCGGGATCTCGTAATTTCTTCCGCAGACTGATGGAAAATTACAATGCATAACAGAATAAGCCTAAAAAAACTGGTTTATGGAGTATTTTGTTCCATAAGCCAGTTTTTTTACTTATACGAAAGATAGCATGTTGTATTGCTTCATGCGGCGGATATCCTCTTTGGAAATCATCAGAGATTTGATGAGGTCGTCTGTTTCCGGGAGAATTTTTTTTGAAATAAGCATTTTGGTAGCGACGGGCATTAATGGTCGGGAAGAAACGCCGAATCCCATGGCCCATTTGGTGGGAGCATCTAAAAACGACGCGAGGACACGGATAATATATTTTTCTATATAGGTATCCTGATTCTGGAATTCCATAGTGGTCAGGGCGTCGTAATGGGATATTGTTCCTGTATAAGTGTTTTCACAATTCTGATATTCATCATAATTCTTTATATTCATGTACATGATGGCTGGAAATATATGCTGATTTTCCGGAAATACATCGATAATCGTGCGGTTCAGATGGTTATTACGGCCATCATACATATATATGTACATGTGATTCAGATTTTTGAAGAAATTGGGAACGGTTACAGTTTCTGTTGGGACATTTTCCGGTGGCATGTATAATAACTGCTCGAGGCGGACCTGTAATACCTGTGCAATATCGAACAGGGTATCCAAATCCAAAGAAATTTTACCGCTTTCATATTTGGAAACTGTTGCTTTGCTCTTACAGATACGATCCGCCAGTTCCTGGACGGTCAGCTTATTCTTTTTCCGGAATGTACGGATTGCCTTACCCGTATTTTCTGTTACCAGAGACATGAAATCACCTCTGATGTCATTGTACACGTTTTTTTGTTTCTTTAAAATATTCAAAATAAAAAAAACAATTGAAAAAACATGTCTTCTGATGAAATTGGAAGATGATTGGCTCTTATGTTTCGCTTAAAGAAACATAATGACTATGTTTATGTCTTTAAACGAAACATAGGGGCTTTTGCCAGTGGACATCGGAACTGATATAGTATAAGCATAAACAGAGCGCTCTTACCTATAATAATTATAATTCTGAATAATCACATATTTGTAGAAAATTGGTAAATATGTGGCATGCCGGTATAGTATAAAATATTTGCCGGGGGATGCATTTCTTGATATAGTAATTATAGCAAGGCGTCTTATGGTATATTTTTTAGCAAGGGAGAGTGGGATACATGAAGTATAATTTTGATGAAATCGTCGATAGGAGACATACGAATGCACTCAATACGGATGGGTTCCGTGGCTACATTTTCCATGATTTTGAAGGGAAAAAGACCTTTCCGTTCAAGGACGATGAATTTGTCCGCATGTGGGTAGCCGATATGGAATTTGCCATGTGCCCGGCTATTATCCAGGCAATCAAAGACCGGGCCGACAAGCGCATTATCGGATACAGCCAGGTGTTTGAACCGGAATTTTTCCAGGCTTACAATGCCTGGAGTGAAAAGATGTACGGCTGGACCTATCCGAAAGAAGAAATCTGCTTTTCCCTGGGAATCATACCGGCTTTGTATACGCTGGTAGATCTGCTCCTGGGCGACCATGATTATGCCATCATCAATACGCCGGCATACGGATATTTTCAACACCCTGTCGATGAACGGCACAAACACGCTATTCATAATAAGATGAAATGCGATGACGAAGGCAACTGGTCCATCGACTTTGATTCCCTCGAACGGGATGCAGCCAACCCGCTGGCCAAGCTTCTCATCTGGTGTAATCCCCAGAATCCGACGGGACGCGTCTGGACGGAAGAAGAACTGCGGAAAGTAGCAGCTATTGTAGAAAAATATAATCTCTGGATCATCAGTGATGAAATCCATTGTGATATACTCCGGCAGGGTGTCCATCACATTCCTATGGCTAAAATTATGCCGGATTATCAAAAACTGATTACTTGCACGTCAGCTTCCAAGTGCTTCAATATGGCAGGTATGATGTTTGCCGAAATCATCATCCGCGATAAAGGGCTGCGCGATCTCTATATCGGTACGACCAATGCCTATGCTATGAACGTAAATCCCCTTTCTATCGCCGCCCATCAGGCAGCTTACGAACACGGGAGTGAATGGCTGGACCAGCTCAAGACGTATCTGGACGGGAATTTCCAGTTTGTGAAGGACACTCTGGACAGAGAACTCCCGGATATCACCTTCCAGATTCCACAGGCAACCTATCTGGCATGGGTCAACATGAATCCGTATCTCGGCGATGTGGAAGATATTCCTGACTTTATGGCCAATAAAGCCGGCGTACTGCTGGAAGGAGGAGATGCGCTCTTTGTCGATAACGCCAAGGGCTATATCCGCCTCAATCTGGCCATGCCGCGCTCTATCATAGCCGAAGGGATGAAACGCATCGTCAAGGCCATCAAGGAACGATAATAGGGATTGTCAGGCAGAAACGGTGTCAGTCAGATGGGAGATGAGCTGATGGATTACCAGAGTGAATACATGAGCAAACGCTGTACACCTCAGCAGGCAGTGCAGCTGATCCGCGACGGGGACTGGGTCGATTACACCCAGGGTATTACCTTTCCCCAGCTTCTCGATGAGGCCCTGGCAGAACGGACAGGGGAATTGGCCGATGTGAAGATCCGCTGCATGTTCTGCCTGAAACGGCCGCAGATATTGGAAAAAGATCCCCATAGCGTATCTTTTACGTATCATACCTGGCATAGCAGCCAGATAGACCGCAGGGATGTCAATGAAGGCCGGGCTTATTTCGCCCCGATTCAGTACAGTCATCTGGCAGAATATTACCGCCGGGGAATGGCACCGGTCGATGTTGTCATGATGACCGTTTCTCCTATGGACCGTCATGGGAACTTCAGTTTTGCCTGCAATCCGTCGGCCACTCAGGGCGCTCTCGATGCAGCAGACCGCATCATCGTCGAAGTTAACCCCAACCTGCCGGAAGCGTACGGCCTGGGAGGAGATTTTATTCATATTTCCGATATCGATGCTATCGTGGAAAGTGATGCACCGGTGCTTACGGCACCCAATCCACCCGTACAGGAAATCGATAAGAAAATTGCGGCCTGGCTGCTCCCCTATCTGAAAGACGGTATGACGCTGCAGATCGGTGTCGGCGGTATTCCCAATGCCCTGGGGATGCTCATTGCCGATTCGGATCTGAAAGATCTGGGCATGCATACGGAATATCTCAGTGATGGCTGCCTGAAACTGTATGAGGCAGGGAAGATAACGAATCGCAGAAAAGAACTCCTGCCGGGCAAAGGCGTGTATGGTACTTGTGCCGGCAGCACGGAACTGTACGATTTCGTCGATCACAACCGGGCATTACTATCAGCCCCTATTGAATATGTCAATCACGTGGATCAGATCCGTCAGCTGAACCAGTTCGTTTCTATCAATGGCTGCCTGGCCGTCGATTTATATGGACAGGTTTGCTCGGAATCGGCTGGCCTCCGGCATATCAGCGGCTCGGGGGGACAGGTCGATTTTATTAGCGGTGCCTTCTGGTCTCCTCATGGGCAGGCCTTTCTGACTATGCCTTCGACGTATACAGACCGGCAGGGTATCGTACATTCACGCATACAGCCGTTTTTCTCACATGGCGATATCGTTACGACGGTACGGGCCATAGCTCCGTGTATCGTAACGGAATACGGGATAGCAGAACTGGAAGGCAGGACGACGTGGCAGCGGGCAGAAGCTCTCATTGCCATTGCCCATCCCGATTTCCGCGAATCTCTGATCCGTGCGGCGGAAGCCCAGCACATATGGCGCGCTTCTCATAAACGATAATATTACTATCAATAGATAAAAGAGAGGGGGCCGCAACATGAACGGGAATGCTCATGTTGCGGCCCCCTTTCTTTTTATTTAATTACGATTCCTGGAGGGATGTGTATATTTTTTCCAGATTGTCTTTCATGACAGAAAGGTACGTTTCGTCCTCGTCTCCTTCTTCCAGCGTATCTATCGATTCCAGTCTGGCTCCCGTTTCCTGGGCCAGGGTTTCCGCTATTTTGGGGCTTTCCATGTTTTCTACGAAAATGGTCTGGACATGGGCGGCTTTGCAGGCATCAGCCAATTCTGTCATATGACGGGCACTGGGTTCTCCCGAGGCAAAGACATTAGTCAGACTGAGCTGGCGGAGGCCGAAGTCCCGGGCCAGATATGCAAAGGCTGCATGACCGGTGACGAAAGTCCGGGATGGGGCCGTATTAAATTTCAGCTGGTACCGGGCGTACAGCGCATCTGTTTTCTGGACAAATTCCATATACCGCTGGGTATAATAGTCTGCATGGTCCGGGTCAGCTGCGGCGAAAGCATCGCGTATGTTGCGCGCTTCTATCTTGGCATTTTTCAGACTCAGCCAGACATGAGGATCGGCCTGTTTTTCCGGCTTCCGGCCGGGCAGAATCTGCTTCATTTCTACATAGTGGATATCGGCTCCGTCTGATGCCGTGACAACGGCAAGCTGTTCATTTCCCGCTGCTTCTACCGCTTTATCAGCCCAGGTTTCCAGCCCACAGCCGTTGATGATAAAGATACGGGCCTGGGATAAGGCCGTCAAATCGGATGATTTAGGCTGGAAGTCATGCGGTTCTTCCCCTTCCGGTATGATCATGTGGATATCGACCTTGTCTCCGCCGATGGCATGGGCCAGTTCTCCCATAGCGTGGAAGGAAACGACGACCGGGAGTTTTCCCGCTTCTGGAGGAGGTGTTTTTTGGTTTTCCGGGGCACATCCGCCGAGCAGGAGAAGCAACAGGATGGTGAATATATAGAAAAGACGTTTCATACAGGCAGCTTCCTATCTTATAAATGAAAAAGATATATAAATGCAAATCACTTGCACTTGCGGTTAGGATTAGGATATAATATATTACACTACTTGTCAATATACAGAGGAGACTGCCTTATGATTACCATATCTCATGTCTATTACGCATATGAAACGGGGACACCCTATTTGCTGCGCGATTTGAATCTGACTATCCACAATGGGGATTATATCTCTATTGTAGGAGAAAACGGATCTGGAAAAAGTACCTTCATAAAATTGCTTCTCGGGCTGTTAAAGCCATCCAGGGGCACACTGGTCAATGATTTCAAGCGGACCAGCTACGTGCCCCAGCGGTTTGAAACGCTGAACCGCCAATTTCCCATTACGGTGCGTGAAGTGATGAATACATACCGTAAAGTCCTCGGCATAAAGGATAAAGAAGCGGTCAGCCATTATCTGGGGCTCATGAAAATGGATGCCTACGGGGAATCACTCATCGGAAACCTGTCAGGCGGGCAGTGCCAGAAAGTATTCATTGCCCGGGCTCTCATGGCCCATCCGGACCTTCTCATACTGGACGAGCCGTCTACGGGAATTGATGTCAAGTCCCAGGCAGAATTATATCCGTTCCTGAAACAGCTCAATACAGAGCATGGCATCACCATCGTCACAGTGGAACATAATCTGCGGGCGGCTATGCGCAATTCCCAATATATGTACCACGTAGCCGGTGGCAGCGGTCATCTCTGCTCGCCTGATGAGTATATCCGCGAATATGTTTCTGAAAATACAGGGAGTGAATCCTATGTTTGAATACACCTTTATGCAGAATGCCTTTATCGTAGCTCTTCTCATATCTGTCGTCTGTCCCATGATAGGCATGTTCCTCGTCCTGCGCCGCTACTCTATGATTGGAGATACCCTGGCCCATGCATCGCTGGCAGGGGTTGCCGTGGGACTCCTCATCGATGTCAATCCTATTATCAGCGCGTTTTGCCTGACCAGCTTTTTTGGCGTTCTCATCGAAGTGCTGCGCAACATGTTCCGCCGCTACGCCGAACTCGTGCTGATTATCGTGCTGTCACTTTCCGTCGGCATTGCCATTACCATCATCAGTGCCGGACTGGTCCATACGAATGTAGAGTCCTTCCTGTTTGGCAGTATCCTTACCGTATCGCAAGCGGATGTATGGTCTGTGGTCATCCTCAGTATCATTTCCCTCACTACGATTCTCTGGCTGTATCCCCAGCTGGTCATGATTACCTTTGATGAAGACGGGGCCCGCATCGCGGGCATCCGCTGCCGGGCTATTAATTACATTTTTGCCATTCTCGTAGCCGCGACGATTTCTGTTTCTATCCGCATCGTCGGTATCCTGGTCATCAGTTCACTCATTGCTCTGCCGGTAGCAACGGCGCTCCAGCTGCAGCAGGGGTTCCGCCGTACACTGCAGTGGTCTGTCGTATTCAGCTTTATCGATATTTTATCCGGACTGTTTGTTTCGTATTGGATTGATGCGGCACCAGGTGGCGTGACGGCTATTACTTCCGTATTGCTGCTGCTTCTGGTCATTGCTGGCAGACAGCTGCGGACGGTATTGGAAAAACGGCCGGAAGGGGTGTAACAGGATGGCAGAATTGCAAAAATATGATTTGTGTCTCCATAAATATGGCATGAAAAATACGCGGCCCCGGCGCTGGGTACTGGAAGTGCTCCTGCAGCAGCAAGGACTGGTGACGGCGGAAGAAATTTATCAGAAGCTCCTGGCCGGAGGGGCATCGGTCAATGTTTCTACAGTATACCGCGTACTCGATTTATTTGAAGAAAAAAAACTGGTGGAAAAAGATTTCCTGCCGGAAGTGCGCCGCTACGGGTATTTTTTGCGCGTACCCGGTCATATTCATCACCTCATCTGCATCCGGTGTCATAAAAAAGTAGATATTTCGGCCTGTCCTCTTTCGGCTTTTGAAAAACAGGTTGCAGCAGAAACAGGATTTGAACTGGTAGGGCACCGGTTGGAATTATACGGGCTGTGCCGGGATTGTCAGGAAAAGGAAAAACGGGAGGGAAAAGAATACCATGAATAGTCAATGGATTGAAGAACATCTGACGCCATATCTTCCGGCCGGCACGGACTTGTCCATCTATTGCCGCCCATTGGAGCAGGGGACTCCCGTTGTCTATCATGAACGGGTCCTGCCGTCGGCCAGTCTGATAAAATTACCCATCATGAGTACATTGTTCCGCAAGGAAAAGGAAGGGACGGTATCTTTTTCGGAAAAGCTGCGGATTACCAGTCCCGTAGAAGGCGGATCCTATTATAAACGGGGCGGGACACTGGCCACGATTTCCGAGCTGATTTTTCATATGATTGTCGAAAGCGACAATACGTGTACCAACGTTCTCATCGACCGCCTGGGAATGGATGCGGTCAACGAGGAAATCCGGCGTCTGGGAATGACTCACACTATCCTGCAGCGCAAGATGATGGACTTTATCGCCAGCCGGGATGGCCGGGAAAATATGACGACCGTGTCCGATATGGGGCGCTTTTTTTCGCTCCTTTCACGAGGACATGCCGTCGATGCCGCCCGGGATCAGCGCATGCTGGATATCCTGAGCCATCAGGAAGATAACTGCATCCTACCGGCCCAGCTGCCTCATACGGTACGGGTGGATCACAAGACGGGGGAACTGGATGGCATATACCATGACTGTGGACTCATTTATGCTCCGTCCGGACCGTTCATTTTATGCCTCATGGCGGATGGCGTATCCGATGAACCCCGTCTGTTTTATGGGCTTTCGTATTTTACCCGGGCGGTATATGACGAACTGGCCCGGTCATAGAAACACGGCAATCAGATATATTCAGACATATTATAAATTTTTTAGAATACTTTTCTACAAAAAGGCTGTAGAAATCATGCGCATATGATATAATAAGATATTCAATAATATGTGGCAGTCATATGCCAGACGGAATAGGGGAGAGAAATAGTGGCAGAAAAGGAAACATCACAGCAGGCTCCGGTGCCACAGGAATATATCGTGCCGCTGGCAGGTGTTTTCAAGGTCCTTGGTGACCCGACGCGCCTGCGCATCCTGCAGGCACTGATGGGAGGAGAGTGTTGTGTCAGTGATCTGGCGGACAAACTGGTCATGGAACAATCGGCCGTATCCCACCAGTTGCGTGTCCTCCGGGATGCGGCGCTTGTCCAGTTCCGGCGTCAGGGAAAAACGGTTTATTACTCCCTTGCCGATGAACACGTATATACCCTGCTGAAAGTAGGGCTGGAGCATGTGGCGGAATGAGCCGTAGCTGAGAGAGAAGGATTTATATGTATATTTGTTTGATGCGTCACGGTAAAGCGGAACCATACAGGGACGGGCAGGATGACAGCGGACGCGTTCTGACCAGCCGGGGTATACAGGATGTCCGTGATATGGCGGCATTGGCCCGGAAATGGTGGCCCGGTGGTACGACCCGCATCTGGACGAGCCCGCTTATCCGGGCCTGTCAGACGGCAGATATCATGAGCCAGTCCCTGCAGCCGGCCGCCATCCGCACGGATTGCTACATAGGCGATGGCGACCTTTCCGGCCTGTATGAGGAGCTGAAGGCCTTGCCGGAAATGGATACACTGCTGATTGTCGGACATCAGCCGTATCTGGACCGGTGGACCGAAGCCTGGACCGGTTCTCCTGCAGGATTCAAGACGGCCAGTATGGCCCTGGTTTCGTATGATCCCTATGATGGGAACTTCGGAAAGGGAAAATTGCTTTTATATCTGCACCCGGCTGGCGCGCGCCTGTTCCTGGGACAGGCTGCCCAGTAATGTGATTTTGACTCTTGGGAGGTTTTATATATGAAACATGTGTTATCGATTGCCGGTACAGATCCGTCCGGTGGTGCCGGTGCGGCAGCGGACTGCAAGACCTTTTGTGCCCACGGCTGTTTTGCCCTCAATGTTATTACGGCTGTTGTTTCGCAAAATACACAGGGCGTACGCGGATATATGGATGTAACGCCGGATCTCATTGCCGACCAGATTGATGCTGTCTTTGAAGATATCGACGTAGATGCCGTCAAAATAGGCATGGTAAGTGTGCCGGAAACGATTCGCGTCATTGCCGATAAACTCCGGCAGTATCAGCCGCGCTTCGTCGTCATTGACCCGGTCATGGTAGCTACCAGCGGACACCGGCTGCTCGTCCCCGAAGCGGAACAGACGCTGAAAGAAGTCCTGCTTCCACTGGCCGATGTCCTTACGCCAAACATTCCTGAAGCAGAAGTGCTGACGGGAAAGACGATAGAAAACCTGTCCGACATGGAAGATGCGGCTAAAGCTATCAGTGCCATGGGTGCCAGGGCCGTCCTGGTCAAAGGCGGGCACCGCGTGGAAGATGCTACGGACATTTTATTTGACGGTCAGGAACTCCATTACTTCAAGGGCAAACGCGTAGACAGTACGAGTACCCACGGTACAGGCTGTTCGTTGTCAAGCGCCATTGCTTCAGACCTGGCTAATGGCATGAGCCTTACCGATGCCGTGGCGGAAGCCAAGCAGTATGTGTATGAAGGGATTGCCCATGCCGAACCGATTGGCAAGGGGCACGGACCGATCCATCACTTCTATGAATTATATAAAAAGGCGGGCCTGCAATAGCCCCGGTGTGAGGTGATACTATGTTTACAAAAAAACTGAAAAAGGCTGCCCTGGCAGCGGCGGCAATTTGTACCATCGGCGGAGCGGCCTTTGCGGCGACACCGCAGCAGACCTATATGGATGCAGTGAATACGATGAGTACCCATCCGGAAGGGACGTATACGACCCAGGTGAAGATTGTCATGCCCTTTGTTGGTACCGTTACGGGCCATCAGCAGGCGTTTATCCAGCTGGAACCAGAAGCAAAAGCCCGTTTCGACACGTGGGCGACAAGCAGCCAGGGCGGGGATAGTGAAAAAGTTTCCGGTTACATGGAACAGGACGGGGCCAGACTGGTCATTTATTATCCCCAGACAGAACGGAATAAAAATAAGTCGTCCAAAACAGTATGGAAGAAAGCATCTATACCTCTGAAAGACGGCCGTTCTATGGCAGAAATCATTCGTCATGAACAGCACAAAGATGTCCTGAATGGCGTTAAATCGGTGACGGCCCTCGGCGGTGACCGGTATAATGTCGTCTATGATATGTCCCGCATTTATAAAGATGGCGACGAAAAGGAATGGGAAAAACAGGGACTTACGAAAGCGGAGGACCGGGAACTGTTGAAATCCGTCCTTCTGGCTCTGAAGGACAGTGGCGATGTATCGGCCCAGCTGACCATTGACCCCCGTTCCCACCGGATTACCCATGTCTCGGTACCGCTGACGGCACAGATGCGGTCTGTCACATCGGCTATAGCCGATAAGGCAGCAGATTATGCACCGGACAAGAAAGCGGAACTGGCTATGGCCAAACAGTTTGCCATGAATAGTACGGTATCTTTTGACTGTGACTGGTCTCTGCTGCCTCAGGGGATTGATCTCACTGTACCAGAATCAGTTAAGAAAAAAGCGGTACAAGATAAAGATGGCAATATTCTCGTGCTTCAGGTCGGCGACCAGAAATAATATATGCTTTTTGCCAGGCATATAGTGTATATTTTTATCGTTATTTTGAAAAATTCTTGTCAAAGAAAATCGATAGTTATTGACAGATAGCCCAAAATAAAAGAAAATAATAGTAAGTAGTTTGAGCGGATACAGCACGAACCCAAATATGTATAGGAGGTAAGAAATTGGCTAAGAAGGAAAAACTTCTTGTAATTCCTCTGGGAGGCCTGGGTGAAATCGGTAAGAACATGACCGTTATCCAGTACGGCGATGATATTGTTGTCATCGATGCCGGGCTGGCATTTCCTGACGATGACATGTTCGGTATCGACCTGGTCATCCCCGACATGAGTTACTTGATTGAAAACAAAGATAAAGTACGGGCTATTGTCATTACGCATGGTCATGAAGACCACATCGGCAGCTTATCCTATCTGCTGAATGAAGTGAATGCGCCTGTATACGCGACGAAACTCGTCTGCGGTCTCATTGAAGGAAAGTTAAAAGAAAATCATATTACAAATTATCAGTTAAACGAAGTGCATCATGGAGATGAAGTGCAGATCGGCTGTATGAAGGTGGGGTTCATTCATACGAATCATTCCATCCCCGATGCGAGCGCTCTCTACTTCCGTACGCCTGTAGGTACCATTGTCCATACGGGTGACTTCAAGATGGACCTGACACCGGTAGACGGACTGCCTATGGATATCCACAAATTTGCCGACCTGGGCCGCCGCGGCGTACTGCTTCTCATGTCAGACAGTACCAATGCGGAACGGCCGGGGTATACGGAGTCGGAAACAACCGTCAGTGTCGCCTTCCGCAAAGCCTTCGGCGAAGCGAAAGGCCGGATTATCCTGGCGACATTTGCATCCAACATTTCCCGTATCCAGCAGGCTATCAATACAGCCGTACTGTTCAAACGGAAAGTTACTGTCCTCGGGCGCAGCATGGTCAATAACGTGCAGATTGCCATTGATCTGGGCTACCTGGAAGTACCGGACGGCGTGCTCATCGAACCGGATGAACTGAACCGCTATCCAGCCGATCAGGTGCTTATCCTGACGACGGGCAGCCAGGGCGAACCTATGGCCGGCCTGTCCCGTATGGCATCTAATAATCACCGCAGCGTCAGCATCATGCCCGGTGATACGGTTATTATCTCGGCAACGCCGATCCCAGGCAATGAAACCGGTGTGGGCCGGACTATCGATAACCTGATGAAGCTGGGCGCTACGGTCATTGCCGGTCGGGATAAAAGAATGCATGTTTCCGGCCATGCTAGTCAGGAAGAATTGAAGATCATGCTCAGCCTGATCAAGCCGAAATACTTCATCCCTGTCCATGGTGAATACCGCATGCTGCGGAAACACGGGGAACTGGCCGTACAGATGGGAGTGGCGAAAGATCACGTCCTCATCGGCGATAACGGGCAGATTTTCGAATTCTCCAACCGTTCCGGCCATAAGACGGGCCATGTCAATGCCGGGCGCGTCTTTGTCGATGGCCTCGGCGTCGGCGATGTAGGTAATATCGTCATCCGGGACCGGCAGCAGCTGGCTATGGAAGGTGTTGTCATCGTCGTCATGACCCTGGCAAAGGGCACGAGTCATGCTCTGGCAGGCCCGGATATCGTATCCCGTGGATTTGTCTATGTCCGGGATTCAGAAGAACTCATGCGTGAAGCCCACGAAAAAGTAGCAGCTGTACTGGAACGCTGCGAAGCCGGTAATATCCGCGAATGGGCTGTCATTAAGTCGCAGGTCCGGGATACGCTGAGCCGCTATCTCTATGAAAAAACACGGCGGCGTCCTATGATTCTGCCTATCATCATGGAAGTATAGCCTAAATTGCATACAGCAGGCAGCGGAGGTTTATGCCTCCGCTGTCAGTTTTGATAGCCCTTTTATCTGGAAGGAGTGGAACTCTATGGAGCAGACACGTGCCGGTTACTGGACAGCAGGCGTCTTCTTTGCTGCTTTGCTGCTGATCATGGCGCTGCTGGCCCCGCTGGTGCCGGGACTGCCCTTTATCGGAGCTTTGATTCTTATATTTTACTTGCCGGTCCTGTGTGTCCAGTATGGACTTCCAGTGGCATTGCTACTGGCGGCCGGTCCTGTGCTGGTCCTGGCTTTTATGGCCTCTCCTGTGCTGGCGGCGCTGCAGTGGGGCATCCCGGCTGTCATGGCCTTTGCTGTAGGAACCGGGTATAGCCGCCGTATCGCCCCACTGCGCATCTTCGGATTTGTGGCAGGCGGCATCATCGCCCTTGCCCTGCTCGCCTGTCTCGGTGTGACTGTCATCGGAAAGGTACCATTATACGATATGCTTCAGCAGATTGTGAACCAGGCAGCCGATGAAGCCGTAGCGTATTATATACAGAGCAATCCCGCTTCGGCCCAGGTAGTAGCCGTCCATCAGGAAGTCGAAATGCTGAAGAAGACCATTCCCGTCATGATACCACTTCAGGTCTGCATGGGAATTCTCATGACGGTCTACCTGCAGATCCGCATTACCCAGCCGGTCCTGGCACGCAAAGGCTATAATATTCTGCCCTTTCCCCCTATCCGGCTTTGGGAAATTCCACGGGCTATGGTATACTTATATATACTGGCTATGGTCATGAAATACTGGGGGACGTCCCGGCACATTGACTGGCTGAATATACTGGCCGTCAATGCCGATCAGCTGGCCTCATTTTTTATCTGTATTGAAGGACTGGCTTTTATTCTGTACCTGCTGCAACACCGGCTTGTGTTAAAATCGGGATCGCAGGCTATGATAGTCATCCTCGTACTCTTTGTCCCCATATTCCAGATTGTGGCGTTTATTTTCGGACTCGCGGATATGCTGCTCAATTACCGCAAAAAACGGGAAGCCATGTAACCGCAGGAGGCGGGAGTATGTTTAAAAAATTATTAACCAACCGCAATGAAGAGACCTTTATCGGCGTCGTGCTGGTACTGCTCCTGATCGTTGCCTTTTACAACTGGATTATTGCGCTCCTTGCCGGCATTGTCATCGGCGGCGTCTATGTTCTGACGCATAAGACCAATACGGAACGGAACAGGGAAATCAGCCAGCTTTTCGATGCGATTTCCCAGAGTGTAGACCAGGCATCGACCTATGCCGTCCAGAATCTGCCTATTGGCATCGCCATTGTCGATATGGAATCGAGCCTGTGCTGGGCTAACAGCGTATTCCGAGACTGGGTCGGTGATATCGAAGACGATCAGCGGCTGGATTATATTATGCCGAACCTCAATATCGACAAATTCTGGGGGAAATTCGGTTACTTTTTTGAACATATTGGCAAGCGCTATTATCGCGTAGTCTATAAGTATCTGCAGACAGAGGGATCGGAAGAAGACAACTATCTCATATTGTATTTTGAAGATATCACGGAAACGGAACAGCAGAAAATGAATTGTCTGGCTGCAATGCCTGTCTTTTGTGATATCGCCATCGATAATATGGAAGAAGTTGGTAAAGGCATGACGGCCGTACAGCAGGCGACGCTCTGGACCAACGTCAACAATTGTCTGATTGATGCGCTGACAGCACACAATGCGTTTGTCCGTTCTTATGGCAATGACAATTATATAGCCTGCCTGAGCCGGGAAGCGCTGAATACGCTGAAGGAAGATAATTTCTCCTTCTTGGAACAAATCCGTTCTATCCATACGGTCAACCGCATACCCGTTACGGTCAGCATGGGGATAGCCGCGTTTTCTGAAGATATTGTTACACAAGGAAAGGCCAATTTTAACGAACTGGCGGACAAGGCTCATTCCGGACTCGACCTGGCCCTGGGGCGTGGCGGCGATCAGGTCGTCGTCTATGAAGAAGATGGGACCGCGCATTTTTATGGCGGAAAGACCCGGTCTGTAGAAAAAAATACCCGCGTCCGTGCCAGAGTCGTATCTCAGGCTATCAGAGAACTCATTGAAACCTCTGATCTGGTGCTCATCATGGGCCATGAACGGGAAGATTATGACAGCATCGGCGCCGCTATCGGCGTAGCACGCATGGCAAAAATCGGGGGCAAACCTGTTCATATCGTCATCAGCCGCCAGACGGAAGCCATCAGCCGGATTGAAAAGGAAATCCGCGACGTGCCGGAGTTTAAGGACCTGCTCATCACGGCCGATATGGCCGAAGTGGCCTGCAATGACCAGACCCTGCTGTTCATCGTCGATACGCACCGGCCGGATATGACCGTGGCACCGCAGCTTCTCGATAAGACGGAACGGCGTGTCGTCATCGATCATCATCGCCGCAGCAGTGATTTCATCAAAAAACCACTGCTCGTGTATACGGAACCGTCCAGTTCCTCGACGAGCGAACTGGTGACAGAATTACTGCAATATTTTGACGAAGACCCGGAACTGCAGAAAATCGAAGCGACCGCCCTCTATGCGGGCATCGTCGTCGATACGAAGAATTTTTCTGTCCAGACGGGTGTGCGCACCTTTGACGCGGCTGCCTATCTGCGCCGCTGTGGCGCAGATCCGGATATTGTCCGCGAATTGTTCAGTTCTGATTTTGATTCGGTCAAACTTAAGGCACGGCTGCTGTCGGAAGCGCGCATTGCTGATGGTATCGCCATGACGAGCTGTCCCAAAGAGGTTCCCAACGCTCAGATCATATCCGCCCAGGTAGCCGATATGCTGGTCAATATTACTGATGTAGAAGCAGCCTTTACATTTTATGAATTACCCGATAATATCATAGGTGTCAGTGCCCGTTCCAAGGGTGATATCAATGTGCAGCTCATTATGGAAGCCATTGGCGGCGGCGGCCACCGCACGGTCGCCGGCGTACAGCTCAAAGGGCGCACGCTCATAGAAGCACAAGATGAAGTCATGGATGCCATCCATGAAGTACTCGATAAAGGGAGAGATACAGTATGAAAGTAGTATTATTACAGGATGTAAAAAAATTAGGTAAAAAAGGCGATATCATAGAAGTATCCGAAGGCTATGGCCGCAATTTCCTGCTGCCCCGCAAATTGGCTGCACCGGGAACATCCGGCAATATCAACGATGCCAAACAGAAAAAGGCTGCCGCTGTCCACAAGGCACAGGTCGCTTCTGATGAAGCCCTTATCCTTGCCAGCCAGCTGAAAAAGGTAGAACTGACGATTCCTGTCCGCGTCGGAGAAGGTGGAAAGATTTTTGGCGCTATTACGGGGAAAACAATCAGCGAAGCCGCTAAAGCGCAATATAATATCGATTTAGACAAGAAGAAAGTAGAAATCAAGAATCCGATTAAAGCTTTGGGAACGTACGATGTCGTGATTCATGTCCATCCTACTATTTCCAGTGAAATTAAAATTCATGTCGTAGAAGAATAATTCCTGAGGTCAGCCTATGAAAGAATTACTGGATAAGCTGCTGCAGCGTCATAAGTATCTGGAACCGACTGCGGAAGAAGAACTGCGCCGTCAGGTGAATGTCCTGTACGGTGCCTTTACCGGCCTGATCGGTCCGGAAAAGATGGTTCTCCGGGCCAGCAAATATTCGGCTTTGGCGTACGTTCATTCGGAAGACCCCCGCCGTCGTATCGTCGGGCTGCAGCGGCTGGTCTATGAAGATGCGTCATATGATAAGGTGCCTTCTGATGACGAAGTTATCGATGTCCTGAACGAGCTGGAGAATGTGCTGGCAGAAATGCTGGCCCGTCAGGCCGTGGAAGAACGGCTGGAAAAGAAAATCAGCCAGCGCATGGAAGAAAAGCAGCAGGAGTACGTACAGGAAATCAAAATGGAGCTCATCAAGGAGGAACTCCACGATGTGGAAACACCGCAGACGAAAAAAAAGCTGGACGATCTGCAGCATCTTGATTCCATTCATCTGACAGAATCGGTCATGCAGCGCGTCCGGCCTAAAACGCTTTCAGCCATTGTAGGTCAGGACCGGGCTGTCGAAGCGATGGAAAGCAAGCTGGCATCGGTGTATCCCCAGCACTTGCTCCTGTACGGGCCTCCCGGCGTGGGAAAAACGACGGCAGCCAGAATTGTCCTGAATGAGGCAAAAAAGCTGCCTTTTACGCCCTTTGGACCAGATGCGCCCTTTGTCGAAACGGACGGGGCGACACTGCGCTGGGATGCCCGCGATATGACCAATCCGCTCATCGGATCGGTCCACGATCCCATCTATCAGGGTGCCCGTCATGACCTGGCTGAAACGGGGATTCCCGAACCAAAACCGGGACTGGTGACGGAAGCCCACGGCGGCATTCTGTTCATCGATGAAATTGGTGAAATGGATCCCATGCTGCTCAATAAACTCCTGAAAGTACTGGAAGACAAGCGGGTCCGCTTTGAATCAGCGTATTATGATGAAACGGATCCTCATATTCCGGCGTATATCCGCAAATTATTTGCCGAAGGAGCGCCTGCTGATTTCGTGCTCATCGGTGCGACGACGAGGGATCCGTCAGAAATTAATCCGGCTATCCGGTCCCGGTGCGCCGAAATATATTTCGAGCCCCTCGTGCCGGCTGATATCCAGCAGATCGTCACCAATGCGGCACAGTCCCTGGGTGTTACCATGGAGGACGGTGTAGCCGAACTGATTAGTACCTTTACTATTGAAGGGCGGAAAGCCGTCAATATCCTGGCCGATACGTACGGTCTGGCTGTCTTCCGCTCCGGCAGCAATGATCATGTCGTACTGACGAAAGAGCTGGTAGAGAGGGTGGCCCAGATCAGCCGTCTCGTCCCGTATGTGACCGAAAAAGCGTCATCCCTTCCGGCTGTGGGCAAAGTCTTTGGACTGGGCGTAGCCGGTTTTCTCGGTTCCGCCATCGAAATTGAAGCCGTTGCCTATCCGGCCCGTACGCCGGGAAAAGGGTATTTCCGCTTCAATGATACGGCCGGCTCCATGGCCAAGGATTCCATGTTCAATGCCGCCGCTGTCGTACGCCGCATAACCGGTAAGGAATTGTCTGATTACGATGTCAATGTCAACTTCGTTGGAGGTGGCAACATCGATGGCCCCTCGGCGGGTTGTGCCATCACGACGGCACTGATTTCGGCAGTTACGGGGAAAGCGGTCCGACAGGACATTGCCATGACTGGCGAAATTTCGATACAGGGACTTGTCAAGCCCGTCGGCGGTGTGTTTGAAAAAGCATACGGAGCTCGCCAGGCTGGCATGAAAGGCATAGTGATTCCCGAAGAAAATCAGCGGGATATACCGGAGCATCATCTGAATCTTCAGATTTATAGTACCCGCACCATTGAGGAAGTCCTCGATATCATGCTTGTAAAATAGGGGAGAATAGTATGGAACAACGGATTCCGCCGCAGAATGTCGAAGCAGAACAGGCCGTACTCGGCGCCATGATGCTCGACCATAATGCTGTCATCACGGCTATGGAAGTCTTGCAGCCCCATGATTTTTACCGGGAAATACACCGGACCATTTTTGAGGCTATGGAAAACCTGCACCGTGAAAATAAGGAAATCGATCTGATTACCTTACCGGAAGAGCTGCGCCGTATGAAAAAACTGGATGCAGCAGGCGGTCTGGAATACGTCCTCAGTCTGCCCAATCTGGTGGCGACGGCAGCCAATATTGAATATCATGCCAATATCGTCAAAGACAAGGCAATGACCCGTGATCTCATCACGACATGTACGGATCTGACGACAGAAGCCTACGATGGAGAAAAAGAAGCAGACGAACTCATAGACGATGCGGAACGAAAAATATTCCACCTCGCTGAAAATAAAAAAAGCGGCGACTTTGATCCTGTCGGAAAAGTCGTCGAAGACACGCTGGATAAGATTTCCAAGCTTTATGAAAATAAAGCCGGCCTGACGGGGCTGCCTACGGGATTCCGGGACCTTGATAAGCTGACGTCGGGCTTGCAGCCATCAGACCTGATTCTTATTGCAGCCCGGCCGAGTATGGGCAAGACGGCCTTTACGCTGAATATTGCCCAGAATGTCGGTGTGCGTCAGCATAAGACGGTCGCTTTTTTCTCTCTGGAAATGAGCAAGGAACAGCTGGTGCAGCGGCTGCTGTGCCAGATTTCCCATATCGATTCCCAGAAGCTCCGGACAGGCCAGCTCAATACGGATAAGGACTGGGCCCAGCTTACCGATGCGTGTGACAAATTATATCAGGCGCCGATTTATATCGATGACACGCCGGGGATTTCCGTATCGGAAATGCGCTCCAAGGCGCGGCGGCTGAAATCGGAACACGGTCTGGATTTGATTATCGTCGATTATCTGCAGCTCATGCAGGGACGGAATTCAGAAAGCCGCCAGCAGGAAATTTCAGAAATTTCCCGCTCACTAAAAGCGTTGGCGAGAGAGCTGAAAGTACCTCTTATCGCCCTTTCCCAGCTCAGCCGCAGTGTAGAAAGCCGCCAGGACAAGCGGCCCATGCTCAGTGACCTCCGCGAATCGGGGGCGTTGGAACAGGATGCGGATATTGTTGCCTTTCTCTACCGGGAAGATTATTACGATAAGGAAACAGAGAATCAGCATATTACGGAAGTCATCGTGGCCAAACACCGCAATGGCCCGACGGATACGGTTAAACTCTACTTCCGTGGCGAATATACGCTGTTCCTGAATCTGGATCCGACTCACGAATAAAAGATATTTTGCTTTTACCCATATACCCAGACGGGGCTGTAACAACACGGTTCTTTCCATGTTGCTACAGCCCCGTTTTGGCATGTACGATATCGAGATTGCGCAGGAGAATCTTTTTCCCCCGCCAGGAAAAAGGCCGGTTCCCGTAAGTTGTGCGGAACTGGCGGTTCGTAAGTGATTCTATATCTTCTTTCCGCAGCATCGTAAGGCGGTTTTGACGGAATTCCACTATGGGAGTTATGGGAACACCCTTATTATGGGGACAGACCCGCTGACATTCATCACAGCCGAAGATGAGCGGTGTCCTGGCTATAACCTCCATTTCCCTATCGGTAAGGGGTTCCTTCTTCTGGGTAAGATAGGATTTGCAGAGATGATAGTCATATGTTCCCTCCGACAGGCAGCCGCCAGGGCATATGCGCTGGCAGGCACCGCAATGGAGACATTCCCTGTCCATAGGAGCGTCCGGTGTGAGAGGCAGTGTTGTCAGAATGGCACCGATAAAGCAGTACGATCCATACACGGGATGGATGAGACATTGATTGTCACCTACAAATCCCAGACCGGCCTCTACGGCCAGCAGCCGTTCTGTGAGAGGGGATGTGTCAGCAATGCAGCGCTGTGTACCGCCATACGAGGTCAGGATAGCAGACAGCTTTTCCAGATAGGCCGGGACGATGAGATGATAATCTTCGAGCTGACAGTAGAGCGAAAGATTCGTCTTTTCTGTCTCTCTGTTGTAATAGGGAAACAGAATGACGACGGCGGCCTTGCAATCCGGTAACAGAGACGTCAGGTCATAGCGCTCCATTCCCTTTCCCGATGCCAGCGGACAGACGGGCTGCTCTGTTTCCGGAACGGGCAGATGGGCACTGGCGATGCCGGTACAGGTAAGGCCGAGCCTGCGGGCGGCGTCTTTTATGAAATCAGTGTTCATGGACTGCTTCTGATACCGGTTCTTCCAGTTCCGGCGGCAGGATCATCCCTTCTACGGACAGGGACTCTGTGGGAAGTGTATCGGCAGCCAGTGCCGGCGTGTGGCGGAGAATATAGTCATGAGCCGTTATATAGCAAATGCCCAGATGGCTGTCCATGGCCTGGCAGGCTTCGTGTGTGTCTTTGTTTTCCAGGGCATGGACAATCCGCCAGTGCTCTTCCGCTGCTTCGGCACAGCGGCTGCGGCGGCTGTATAAAGAATTAATGCCGGTCCGTTTGATTTTATCCCGCATTTCTTCAACGAGACGGCGCAACATCAGATTGCCGCTGGCGACGATGATCGTGTTGTGGAACTCCGTATCGGAACGGATGAATTCCTGATAATCCGGTGCCGCCTGAGTCTGTTTATACTTAAACAGCTGCTGCTGCACCGTCTGGCGCAGGACTTCCAGATGGTCGGCAGAGATATGTTCGCAGGCCAGCCGTACGGCAAGAATTTCCAGGGCTGTCCGGATCTGGAAGATGTTTTTCAGATCCTGCATACTGAGCCCCTTGACCAGGATACCCCGCTTGGGAATATACTGGATCCAGCCTTCTTTCTGCAGCTGCAGTGCAGCCCGGCGGACAGGCGTGCGGCTGATTTGAAGTTCCGCGGCCAGCGTGCGTTCGCTGAGCATCTGGCCATTGACGTAGGTCTGATCGAGAAGCCGCTGTTTCATCGTACGGTAGACCTGCATCTGTAAGGACTGATTTTTGTATTCCATAACTATATCAACCCCTTTGTGTTTAATGAGCTATCAGTATTATATCATATCCCACAATAGTTTGTTAACCAGTGGTGGCTGTCTTTGGCATATCCAGAGATGGCAGGCTATGGTATAATAAGGGCGTCGGGGGATGTGGGATGGGAGGCTGAATCATGACCAGGGAAGAAATATCGCAGCATTTCGGCTGCGGTACAGTGGAACAAGCATATGAAAATTCCAAATGGTTTTCTGTCTTTATGCAGCTTCTGTTTACGGGCGTCGGCATTTATTTCTTCTGGCTCATGCTGGCAGAAACGACACTGGCAGCCAAGCTGGATAACATAGCCGTCCTGATTTTTTGTCTCTGGCGTATCGACCGGCAGCGCGATGTCATTTGTTACGTCACGGCAAAGGGGCTGGTCGTCCGGCGGCAGTTTATGTCTCTGGAAGAGTTTTTTGATGAACAGCTCCATCCGGACCGCAATCTGGTGTTTATCCGCTATGAAGATATTTTTGAAATTTCCGACAACTGGAAGGAAATACAGCTCGGAGCGGCAGAAGAAGGCGGCCTGGCCGTACTGCCCGTTCATCTGCAATTCCTTCCCCGGCAATATAAGCAGGAAATCATGGACCGTATTAAAAAAGAACAGGAAACGGATGATAAGGACGACAAAAAGGGATGACAGGCGTTTCTGTTTAACTATGTGTTATTGCATTATCCTGACCTGAACTATGATAATTCCGTATACCTATTTTACTTTATTATTTTAATAAAATAAAGTAAAATATAGGCATTGATGTTTTACTTTATAGTCCTTGAACAGGATGTGGGGGAGCGATCAGATGAGACATTGGCAGAAATATGCCGCAATAGGCATAACGGCTGTACTGGCTGCCGGTCTTATGACCGGTTGTGGCAGTGATAAAAAAGCAGAACAGGGGGCATCAGGAGAAAAAAATAAAATCGTCATCGGTCTCGATGACAATTTCCCGCCTTTCGGATTTCACGATGAAAGCGGGGAACTCGTCGGCTTTGATATCGATATGGCAAAAGAAGCGGCCAAACGCCTGGGCATTGAAGTAGAATTCAAACCGATAGACTGGGACAGCAAAGAAACGGAATTGAACAGCAAGAAAATCGATGCCATCTGGAATGGCCTGTCTATTACACCGGAACGGGAAAAGAATATCCTCTTTTCCCGGCCGTATGAAAACGGGCCGCAGATTCTCCTCGTACGGGCCGATTCTCCCATCCAGGGAAAAGCGGACCTGGCAGGCAAAATCGTAGGCACGCAGCAGGGCAGTACTGGTCTGGAAGCCATCAATCAGGAACCACAGCTGCGTGATTCCTTCAAAGAACTCAAGCAATATTCGGATAATGTGACGAGTTTCATGGATCTGGAAGTCGGACGTATTGATGCCGTCGTCGTAGCCAAGACGACAGCCGCTTATTTTATGCAGAAGAACAAGGCGAACTTCCGCATCATCGATGTAGGATATCCCGATATCCCCAGTGGCGTCGGCATGCGCAAGGACGATACGGCACTGAAGGCAAAACTGGATAAAGTGCTGGAAGACATGCATAATGACGGTACGAGCAAAGCCATCTCGGAAAAATGGTTTGGCATTGATATTTCGATGTAATAAGGAGGATATGAAATATGAACTTAAAAAAAGTAATACTGGCAGGCACGCTGGCAGTCACGACGGCAGCCATGATTACAGGTTGCGGCGGACAGGATAAAAAGGCAGCAGACCAGAAGCTGCCTGATAAAATCGTCATCGGCCTCGACGATAATTTCCCGCCTATGGGATTCCGCAATGAAAGCGGCGAACTCGTCGGCTTTGATATCGACCTGGCAAAAGAAGCGGCCAAACGGCTGGGTGTGGAAGTAGAATTCAAGCCCATTGACTGGGACAGTAAGGAAGCGGCCTTACAGAGCAAGCAGGTAGACCTCCTCTGGAATGGCCTGACTATTACCAAAGACCGTTCGGAAAAGATAGCTTTTTCCAAGCCGTATATGAAAAACGCTCAGCTTCTCGTCGTGCGGGCGGATTCCCCGATTACGGACCGGGCTGGTCTTGCCGGAAAGATTATCGGTACCCAGGAAGGCAGCAGTTCTATTGATGCTCTGGATAAGAATAAAGAATTTGAAAATTCTCTTCAGGAAGTCAAGAAATACGGCGATTTCGTCAACGCCTTTATGGACCTGGAAATCGGCCGGACTGACGGTGTCCTCGTCGATAGCGTAGTCGGCCGCTATTACATGACCAAGAAAGAAGGAAAGTTCAAAGTCATCGATGATAAGATGGGCGATGAACAGTTTGGCGTCGGCATGCGCAAGGACGACAAAGTGCTTCAGGATAAGCTGAACGACGTCTTGAAACAGATGACAGAAAATGGTACAATGACTAAGTTGTCCGATAAATGGTTCGGGGAAGATATTACGATTCCCGTTAAATAGTGTATAGTGTTGCTGTATCTGGTGGAGGGGCCGCCTGTGTCTGGGCGGCCCGCTTGTTTGTCCTGACACAGGTACATAGTAAGGGAGTGCCTTATGGAGTATTTATTGCATATCGTGCCTGCCGTAGCCGTGGGGCTGCAGGTTACGCTGAAGATTTTCATCATTACTATTGTGCTCAGCCTGCCTCTCGGGGTGGTCATGGCTATAGCCCGTATTTCAAAAATCAAGCCCCTCAGCAAGTTTATGGGAGCCTATATCTATATCATGCGGGGCACGCCGCTCATGCTGCAGATCCTCTTTATCTATTATGGCCTGCCTTTTATCATCGACGGTCTGAAACTGGCGGACTTCCCGGCAGCTATCATCGCCTTCGTCTTTAACTACGCCGCATATTTCGCTGAAATTTTCCGCGGCGGCATCCAGTCTATTGACAAAGGCCAGTATGAAGGGGCTAAAGTTCTGGGTATGACCTATGTCCAGACCATGCGCCGCATCATCCTGCCCCAGGTCGTAAAACGCGTCCTGCCGCCGGTGGCGAATGAAACCATCAACCTGCTGAAAGATACGTCCCTGGTCTATATCCTGGCCATGAATGATATCCTGCGCATTACCCGGTCCATCGTACAGCGCGATTTTGATACGACCGCCTTTATCGTAGCCGCCGTCTTCTATCTCTTCTTTACGTTTATCCTCACCAAGGTATTTAGTTATCTGGAAAAACGCTTTGCCGTATACGATGAATAGGAGGCACTACGATGAGTTTTATTGAAATGAATCATATCCGTAAACAATTCGGGAATCTGGAAGTACTGAAAGATGTGACGCTGCATATGGAACGCGGTGAAGTCATTTCCATCATCGGTCCATCCGGCAGTGGCAAGAGTACCTTCCTGCGGTGTCTCTGTCAGCTTGAAACCATCAATCGAGGAGAAATCATCGTCGATGGACAGTACATGGTCAAGACGCCGGAAGGCAGCCAGCGCGCCATCTACGAACCGGCTTCCCGTGTACGGGCCATCTGCCGCCGCATGGGCATGGTATTCCAGCATTTCAACCTTTTCCCGCATATGACCGTACTGCGGAATATGACGCTAGCGCCGATCCGGCTTCTGAAGAAAAGCAAGGAGGAAGCAGAGCAGAAAGCCATGGCCCTTCTGGAACGCGTGAACCTTGCGGATCGTGCGGACGCTTATCCCAGTCAACTGTCCGGGGGCCAGAAGCAGCGTATCGCAATCGTACGTGCCCTGTGCATGGAACCGGAAGTCATGCTTTTTGACGAGCCCACCTCCGCCCTGGACCCGGAAATGGTCGGCGAAGTGCTCGACGTCA
>NZ_DGRS01000076.1:0-17514 GCF_002391155.1 Megasphaera sp. UBA4382
TGGGAAATGCTGATATTGCGGCCTTCTTTGCTTTCTGCGCCGGGCAGGGTCAGGCTCACATTGCGGTCCTTCCACAATTCCCTTCCATCATCAGCAGCGGGAAGGCGGAACCAGTACTGCCCTTTCTTTGACCGGTTGGGATAGATGCCGTATTGCTGCAGTGCCTTGTCACTGACCAGCCATCGCCGGCCATCTTCTACAATCTGCAGGTCCCTGATATTCTGATTGGAAATGGGATTTTCCACGACCGGGACGGTAAAAACGGGATCGGCTGCTTTTCCTGCCGGGCTTTCCCCTTTCGGCGCAGCCCAGGCACCGGTAGTGGCCGCACAGGTCAGGAATGCGGCAAGGCAGATTTTTTTTATGTTATGTCTATGCATGGTATGTTCTCCTCATCGTTGAGTACGGCTTCCCTAATGACCGCCTCTGTTGTATAATGAATCAGCTGTGTTCATTGCAGCAGTCTTCATTATATCACAAAGGAGCGGCATTTTTTATGCATCAATACTTATTTTTTATCGGTTCCTTCCCAATCCGGGCCTATGGTCTGTTATTTATGCTGGGAATCATTTCGGCTGGCATCACGGGATATTACATCATGAAGAGGGACGGACGCGGTTGGCATGTCCATATCTTCGACTTTACCATGTACTGCGGCCTGTCAGGCATCGTCGGCGGCCGGCTGTGGGATGTCTTCTTTTTTGACTGGGCCTATTATCACAATCATCTCACGGAAATCCCCTACGTCTGGCAGGGCGGCATGGCCATCCAGGGCGGCCTCTTATTCGGAGCCATTGCCGGTATCCTCTACACGAAGTATCATCACATCGACACCTGGGCTTTTGCCGATCTCCTGGCACCGGCCATCATCCTGGGCCAGTCCGTCGGCCGCATGGCCAATCTCATGAACGGCGACGCCTTCGGTCATCCTACGGGCGGGAATTTTGGCATCGTTTACCCCGATACGACTCTGGCCTACCATACGTACGGGAACCAGCCTCTCTGGCCGGCTGAAGTCTGGGAAGGACAGGGAGATATCCTGATTTTTGTCCTCCTCCTCTTTTACAGCGCCTTTCCTCACAAGAAAGGGCAGGTATTCTGCCTGTACGTCATGCTCTACGCCATGGAACGGTTCTTCCTGGAATTTCTCCGTGGCGACTACGTCAACCTGACACTGGGCCTGAAATCAGCCCAGATGACCAGCGTCATCGCCTTTATCATCGCCCTCATCGCTTTCATCATCCTCCAGTGGAAAGGAAGCCGGGACACTGGAGATGCCATGCAGAAATGATGGATATTTGATATTTGATACTGGCTGTCTGACTTATCACGTAAATGCCAAAACAGGCTGTTCCATTAAGCAAATTTGCTTAATGGAACAGCCTGTTTTTCATATACAGCACTGCTAACAGTCAGCCGCTGACTGCTAAATGCTAGCCGCTAGCCACGAATCACTGGCCACTAATCACGGCCTGCGGACTGCTAGCCACTACTTTTCTTCCCGTTCCAGGGCATCTTTCAGCGTATGCCATGCCAGGACGGCGCACTTGACACGGGCCGGCATGTTGGAAATATTCTTGAGGGCAATAGCATCTTCCAGTTCTTCCAGCTTGTCATCGTCAGTCACTTCCCGCTTGATCATTTCCAGGAAGAGGTTGACCAGGCGCAGCGCTTCTTCGACGGTCTTGCCCTTGATGAGGTCAATCATGATATCAGCCGAAGCCTGGCTGATGGCACAGCCATGGCCTGTATAGGCGGCATCTTTGATGACCCCGTCCTGAATATCAGCCTGCAGGGTAATATCGTCGCCACAGCTCGGGTTATGGCCGTGTTCGCTGAGGTTGGCACCATCGAGGGGATGCTTGTTTTCCTGACACTGGTTGTGTTCCAGGATGATGTCGGAATACAATTCATT
Organism: Megasphaera sp. UBA4382; assembly: GCF_002391155.1. Lineage (NCBI taxonomy): Bacteria > Bacillati > Bacillota > Negativicutes > Veillonellales > Veillonellaceae > Megasphaera > Megasphaera sp. UBA4382. Next base: position 1,916 of record NZ_DGRS01000076.1, read on the forward strand.
CATATTTTCCATGACTTTTTATCTCCTTAATCGTTGAAGCCCATCTGCTTGCGGACGAGAGGCAGTTTTTCAAGGAAGTAATCCACTTCTTCGAGGGTATTGTAGATATAGAAGCTGGCGCGGTTGGACGCTTCTACGCCGAGATGAGCGCCGAGCGGCTGGGCACAATGGTGGCCCGAACGGATGGCAATGCCGAAGCTGTCGAGGATGGTAGCCGCATCATGAGGATGGACACCGTCGATGGTAAAGGTAATGACGCCCGTCTTTTCTTCCGGATCGGTGCTGCCGATAATGTGGATATGGGGAATCTTCTTCATCCCTTCCAGGCAGTGTTTCGTCAGTTCGTATTCATGGGATTCGATATTGTCCATGCCGATGTCTTCCAGATAATCGATAGCGGCGTGGAGGGCGACGGCACCTTCTACGTTCTGGGAGCCGGCTTCGAATTTAAAGGGCAGTTCATTGAACGTCGTGGACTGTTCCTGAACGTATTCGATCATATCGCCGCCCAGGAGGAACGGTTCCATTCCTTCCAGGATGGCTTTCTTGCCATAGAGTACGCCCGTGCTGGCCGAGCCGCACATCTTGTGGCCGGAGAATACGAAGAAATCACAATCCAGGTCCTGTACGTCCGTCTTCATATGAGGCGTGGACTGGGCGCCATCGACGATGGCAATGGCTCCTACGGCATGAGCTCTGGCCACGATGTCCTCTACAGGCCGTTTCATGCCAAAGACATTGCTGACGGCGGCAAAGGAAACGATTTTCGTCTTGTCATCGATCTTAGCCAGGTCTTCTTCCGTAAAATGGCCTTCCTTGTCGAGATACATATAGACCAGTTCAGCTCCGGTCTTCTGGCAGACGCGCTGCCAGGTAACCAGATTGGAATGATGTTCCGAAATAGGAATGACGATTTTATCGCCTTTTTTCAGTTTCGGTTCGGCGTAGCTGCGGGCAATGAGGTTCAGGGCTTCCGTCGTATTGCGCACGAAAACGACTTCTTCACTCGATGCAGCATTGATGAAGCGCCGTACGGCTTCGCGGGCTTCATCATAGACTTCACCGGCTTCGATGCTCAGGATATGGGCACCGCGATGGGGATTGCCATTGTGATGTTCCAGGAGATCCACGATGGCATGAATGACCTGATAGGGCTTCTGCGTCGTTGCCGCATTGTCAAAATAAACAATCTGATGACCATTGTGGACTTTAGTCAAGATGGGGAAATCTTTGCGTACATTTAGCATGGCAATCACCTTTCTTATAGCAGAACTGCATCTTTTCCCGTACAGCCTGCAGAACTTTATTTTCTAAATCAGTATCACCCAGTTTATCGATGACCGGGCGGATATTGGATTCGACGATGATCAGCTGGGCTCCTGCTTCATTGAAGCCACGGCTCATGAGGTAGAACAGCTTGTCCTTATCGATCTGGCCGGCACTGGATGCATGGTTGCCGACGACGTCGTCTTCCTTGCAAAGCAGCAAGGGAACCGAAATGGAATGGACGTTGGGGCTCAAAAGGATGCATGTATCCGATTCGGACCCGACGGCCTTTTTGCCACCGCGGAGGAAATCAATGGTGCCGCGGAAGTATTTCTTCGACGTATCGAGAAGGGCACCTGTCGTCACGATATCCGTGTTGGTCTTGACGCCTTTTGTCGGTACCCAGTAGGAAAAATCGACAATCTGGTCATCATTTCCCAGATACATGGCCTGGCTGTTGAAATTGCTTTCATCGTGCATCAGGTCTGTCTTATAGTAGACGATAGCCGCCTTGGCGCCGATTTCCGCACTGACATAATCGATTGTGCTTTCCTTACCGGCATCGGCATAGCGGTGTTCCACGTGGCGGACGTGATGGCCGTGGAGCTGTACTTTGCTGATTTTAACGTGAGCCTGTTCGCCTGTCTTGACATAGGTCAGGAAATTAACATATCCACCGGCAGCATCGCCGTCAAAAATCAGATATACGGTGAGGTCGCTGTGATCTCCGGCCTGAATGGTGAGCTGGCCCGTAATCTGCGGGACGGCAGCACTGACCGTATAGTCAAGCCATACGGCACCTTTCTGGCCTGCACCGACCGTTACGGCACAGCCCGTATTGCTTTCATCGAGGGCCTTGTTCAGGTCTTTTTCATTGGATCCCTGGAAGTCCCCCAAATCCGGTACCTGCCGGCCCGTATAAAAGGATACGGCAGCATCGCCGGTATGACGTTCAGCCGGTGTATAGGAGGGCACGGATTTCTGTGCCAGTGGTTCTAAATCGAGGTGATTGACTTTCATCCAGCGGAAGGTAGGACGCGGAAGCTGATTATATTGTACGACTACTTTATCTTTTGCCATTCTTCTCCTCCTCCCTTATTTCAACGAACCTTTGAGTTCGAGGTTGATCAGGTTATTCATTTCAACGGCATATTCTAATGGCAGTGCCTTGGAAACCGGTTCTACGAATCCCCGTACGAGCATGGCCCGGGCTTCATCTTCGCTGAGGCCGCGGCTCATGAGATAGAAAATCGCTTCGTCGGAAATACGGCCGATAGAGGCTTCATGGCCCAAGTCGATGTTGTCGTTCTTGACGACGATAGCCGGGATCGTATCAGACTGGGACTGTTCATCCAGCATGAGCGATTCACAGCTGACGTTGGCCTTGGCTCCTTCTGCCTTGGGATTGATGACGACGCTGCCTCGGTAAATGCAGACACCGCCGCTCTTGCTGATGGATTTGGAATTGATGTTGCTCGACGTATGAGGCGCATTGTGGACGACCTTGGAACCCGTATCGAGATATTGTCCCTTACCGGCAAAGGTTACGCCCGTGAATTCGCAGTGTGCCCCTTCTCCCTGGAGGATACTCATAGGATAGAGACAGGACGTATGGGATCCAAAGGAACCGGTGACCCAGTTGATGGTCCCGTTCTTGCCGACAATGGCCCGTTTCGTATTGAGGTTGTACATATTTTTGGACCAGTTTTCGATTGTCGAATAGGTCAGCGTAGCATCGTCACCTATGAAGAGTTCGACGCAGCCGGCATGGAGGTTGGCCACGTTGTATTTCGGTGCCGAACAGCCTTCGATGAAGTGGACTTTGGCACCTTTTTCGACGATGATCATGGTGTGTTCGAACTGGCCTGCTCCCGGTGCATTGAGACGGAAATAGCTCTGCAGGGGAATGGACACATCGACACCGGCCGGTACGTAGACGAAGGAGCCACCAGACCAGACGGCGCCGTGGAGGGCAGCGAATTTATGATCCGTCGGCGGCACGAGTTTCATGAAATGGGCCTTGACGATATCTTCGTACTTTTCCAGTGCCGAATCAAAATCCGTATAGACGACGCCCTGCTGCACCAGTTCGTCCTGGATGCTGTGGTAGACGACTTCCGAGTCGTACTGGGCGCCGACGCCGGCCAGGGATGTCTTCTCCGCTTCGGGGATGCCCAGGCGGTCGAACGTATCTTTGATATCGTCGGGAACGTCATTCCAGTTGGCTTTCATCTGTGCGTTCGGGCGGACGTAAGTGACGATATTGTCCATATCGAGTTCACTGATATCCGGACCCCAGTCGGGATATTCCATGTGGTTAAAAATATCGAGTGATTTAAGACGGAAATCGAGCATCCACTGCGGTTCGTGTTTCTTTTCCGAGATTTCACGGACGATATCTTCCGTAAGACCCGCTTCCGTCTTATAGGAATAGTTGAAATCCTTTTTAAAATTATACATATTGCCGAAATCGGAGAAGGTATCGATTTTCTGACGTTCTGCATTCAGTTTTTCTTCCCGTTCTTCGACCAGCTTTTCTTTTTCATCAGCCATAGTCCTACCTCCTATTCAGCCTGTCCTCTGAATGATTCGTACCCGTTGGCTTCAATGGTCTGGATGAGCGAGGCGTCGCCACTCTTGACAATGCGGCCGTTGATGAGGACGTGAACGAAATCCGGTTTGAGATGCTGCAGGATTTCACTATGATGAGTAATGACCAGGATAGAATTGTTTTCGTTATGATACTGGGATACCGTTTCCGAAACGATGCGGACGGCATCGACATCGAGGCCCGAATCGATTTCATCGAGCATAGTCAGCTTGGGTTCGAGCATGCACATCTGCAGGATTTCCGTCTTCTTCCGTTCGCCGCCTGAAAAGCCGTCATTGACATACCGTTCGGCATAGGATTTATCCATTTTCAGCTGATCCATCTGGGCATGCAGTTTTCTACGGAACGGCATGATGCGCTGCTGCTGGCCGGAAACGGTGCTCTTGGCATTACGGATGAAATTTTCAACAGAAATACCCTGTACAGCGATAGGCTGCTGAAATGCCATAAAAATACCGGCCTTAGCTCGTTCATTGACGGGGGCATCGGTAATATCATTTCCTTCAAAGAAAATCTTTCCTGCTGTTACGACGTATTTCGGATTGCCCATAATCGCATTGAAAAGCGTCGATTTGCCGGCGCCATTGGAACCCATGATAACGTGGGTTTCTCCTGTATTGATTGTTAAATCGAGACCTTTCAGGATTTCTTTGCCTTCTACGGCGATGTGTAATCCTTCTACTCTCAGTAATTCGCTCATGTTGTATCACTCCTATGAAACTTCTTGAACCGTGTCAGAGCTAATTTGTAATGTATACTGTTTAGCTACACATAAGATTACTCCAATACGGAATTAAAGTCAACTCTTTTGGTGCATTTTATCATGCAATTTGGAAAAAAACTATGTCCAGCAAGAAAACGGAGCTGCCATCACAGCCCCGTCTACTTATTTCCTTTTCCGACGCCATCCGATGATCTGAGCCAGGACGGCAAGAACTGCCAGCACCAGCAGACCGATCATCTTGGCCGTCGGCCCTTCCATGACCAGCGCGTAAATCAGATAAAAGAATACGACAAGCCAGAGAAATATGTTTATCTTGCGGACCATATCATCACTCCTGTGCAGCTTCCTGCCGCTTCATGGCCAGTTTCGCCTGGATATACATGGCGCATTCGATGCGCTTCTTCTGGATGCGGCAGCTCAGTTCGTACGGTGTCTGGATGTTGCCGCCATATTTGATATTGTTGGCATGACATCCGCCACTGCAGAAAAACTTGGCCCAGCACTTGCAACACTCCGGTTTATTGAGGACATGCATATCGCGAAACAGGGCCGGAATAGTATCATTCGTCACGCCATCGTAGACGTTGCCGATGACATAACCGTCCTGGCCTACGAACTGATGGCAGGGATAGATGTCACCATTGGGGACGACACACATGTATTCGTGACCGGCACCACAGCCGCGCAGCCGTTTGGCGATGCAGGGGCCGCGGTACAAATCCATAATAAAATGATAATAAACGAACGGACGACCTTCATCATAACGCTGAAGATAAAAATCCGTAAGGCGGTCGTATTCATCAAAAATCCTGGGAAGATCGTCGTCCGTAATGGCATAGGATAAATCGTCGCCTACGACAGGTTCCATGGAAAGACCTTCAAAACCCAGATCCGCCATATGCCGGACATCTTCTGTAAAATCCAGATTATATTTGGTATACGTACCGCGCACGTAATATTCTTCGCCATTGCGGTGTTTGGCTGCATAAACCTGATTCCGGGCACATGTATCGTACGAGCCGTGACCGCCTGCATCGGGACGCATGCGGTTGTGGACTTCCGGACGGCCATCGAGGCTCAGGATAAGACTGATATGCTGGTCGGTCAGGTATTTCACTTTGGCCGGATCCAGGAGCATACCATTCGTCGTGAGCGACAGCTTAAATACCTTATCGTGGATTTTTTCCTGTTCGCGGATATATTCAATAGTCTGTTTCACTACATCGAAATTCATAAGCGGTTCGCCGCCAAAGAAATCGATTTCACAGTGCTGCCGCTTGCCTTCTGTACTTTTAATAAGCAGATCGACGGCCCGTTTTGCCACGTCGAAGCTCATGAGTTCCCGTTTATGCGTGTCATAATCACCCTGGGATGCAAAACAGTATTTGCAGCGCAGATTGCAGTCGTGGGCAATATTGAGGCACAACGATTTGATGACCGGTTCTTCCTCAGCCACGACTTTAAAATTATCACACATGGGTGCGAAGAGCATTTCTTTTTCTATCAGTTCATCCAGTTCGGAAAGAGATTCATCTAGTTCACTCCGGGAATACGTCGTCCCCAGTCCTTCATAGACGGCGTTTTTATTCGTGCCGTCATAAATGTCGAGGATATCGTAAGTCACCTTGTCGATGACATTGATGATGCCGCTATTGACGTCGAGCAGCATGTACGTTCCGTTCTGGCAATATTTATGGATCATCGGATTAATTTGTTCAGACATAGTTCCTCCATACAAAAAGAATACCCTTTACCTTCCGGTAAAGGGTGTCCCCTCAGTGTTCAACCTTATTTTGTGCAGACCTGATTGCCTACCGTGCAGGATGTCTTGCAAGCGGACTGGCAGGATGTCTGGCATTCGCTGCAGCCAGCGTGCTGCGCCGTCTTCTGGATAGATTCTGTATTAATAGTAATGATGTGTTTTGCCATGATATTCACCTCTCATAATTATAACTGGTATTATTGTAACATAGAACCGTATTTTCTACAATGTCTTATAAAAGACTGAATCCTTCAAAAACAAAATTTTTCCCAACCCGCACGACGATGGATCGTTCCTGGAACAGCTCATTCGTGTCAAAGAAAATGTCGAACCCGCCACGATAGGTGACATAGACGGAGTTGATATGTTTCAGATATCCCCGGATTTCTTCAGCGGAAATTTCCGGTTCCCCGTCGGACCGCCATTTCTTATTCTTAAAATTGGCAATGAGCGGTGCATGGGCCAATACACGGACATGATGCTGATGAATCCAGTCCCATATTTCTTTGCTATACCGTTCGGCTTCTTCCTTCTGGTCTTCACCGAGACCTTCCAGCGTAAATAATACAGGCTTGTCACCGTACATGACTTCATCCATATAACTGCCTTTTACATATTGTAAACTCATATCGATTGAACCCTCCACCGTACAAATTCACAGACACATATCAATCACTGTGCCCTTTTATACTACAAAATTCTACAACATTTGTCAAACTGAGATAGCAAAAACAGGACAATATATTTTATATTTTTCAATTTCAGTACGTTATATACAGATACCCCGTCAGATGTTCAGGCCCCGTTCCGGTTCATAAATTCACCTTTTTCAATCTATCTCTACACAACCCATTCTTTTCATGCTACAATGATACCAATCTTGAGAATACCAAAGAGGCGATACGTATGATTGAATATATCATCCGTCATACTGTAAAGAATTACAGCAATACAACTGACAAAAAGGTCCGCGAGCAGTACAGCATCGTCGGCGGCATCCTGGGTATTATCTGCAATCTCTTCCTGTTCATCGGGAAGTTTCTCGTCGGCATGACCAGTGGCAGCATCGCCATCATTTCCGATGCCTTCAACAACCTGAGCGATATGGGATCGTCTTTTATTTCTATAATAAGCGCCAAGCTGAGCAATCGTCCTCCTGACGAAGACCACCCCTTTGGTCACGGGCGGTTTGAATACCTGGCATCCCTTACCATTGCCATCCTGATTCTCATTGTCGGGTATAAGCTCTGTGAAGCATCGGTTACGAAATTCTTTGAACCGGAAACATTGGATTTCTCGTTGTGGGGAGTCATCATCCTCGTCGCATCCATTGCCGTCAAAGGATGGATGTGCCTGTATAACCGCTATATTGCCAGGCAGATTCACTCCAGTGTCAATGAGGCGACTGCATCCGACAGCATCAACGACGCCATCGCCACGACGGGTGTCCTGCTGGCCACCATTGCCCAGCAGTTTACTACTCTGCCCATCGATGCCGCTGCCGGTACGCTCATCGGACTGCTCATTCTCTATTCCGGTGGCAGCCTGGCAAAGGAAGTCATCAACATTCTCCTCGGCAAGGCACCAGACCCGGAACTGGTACGGGAAATTACCGACTGTGCCCTGCACTGCCCCTATGTCGTCGGCGTCCATGACCTGAAAATCCACGACTACGGCCCCGGTCGTACCTATGCTTCCATCCACGTGGAAGTGCCTGATACGTCCGATATCGTAGAAGTCCATTCGGCTGTCGATGAACTGGAGGATATTCTGAAAGAGAAATTCCAGATCAATATCAATGTTCACATGGATCCGCTCTGCACGGATGAGAAAATCATTTCGGCCATGCGCCACGATATCGACACGTTGATCCAGACGGAATATCCCCAGTATCATACGGATAATCTCCGCTTCACTGCCGGTGCGCGCCATCCGAATATCATCTGCGACCTCCATATCCCGCCGGAAGAATACTCCGAAGAAAACATCATCGCCATCCGCAAAAAAATCAATGCATCCATCAAAAAATATAACGAACGGTACCACGTCGTCCTGGCAAACATCCTGCCAGAAGGAAAACAGTGACCGGCAACAGGCCCGGTGGCAACTCCCATGAGATTGCTGCCGGGCCTGTTAGTTCTGATGCTAAAAAATACAATCCTTTTGCCGGCTGTACCGCCTATCCAGCCGAAAATAGTGTATAATAAAAGCGATAGACAGATTCTGAGAAAGGTGGCATATATGTGAACATTCCCAAACTAATAGAAGCAGCTGTTGCCTACGACCATGGCGATCCCCGGCGTATCCAGCATTTCCTCAAAGTCTACGCCTACGCCGATTTGATTGGTCAGCTGGAACACCTCGCTCCGGATACGCAGGAAATCCTGGTAACGGCAGCCGTACTCCACGATATCGGCATCCACGCGGCAGAAGAAAAATATGGCAGTTCGTCCGGCAAATATCAGGAATTGGAAGGGCCGGCTATCGCCCGCAAGCTGTTGGAACCCTTCTCTTCTTCTTCGTCTTTTACCGACCGCGTCTGCTGGCTCATCGGCCATCATCACACCTATACGGGCATCGACGGCCCCGATTATCAGATACTTTTGGAAGCGGATTTTCTGGTCAACGCCTACGAAGATCAGCTGGATGCAGACGCCATCCGCACCTTCCGGGATAAGGTGTTCCGCACCGGGTCAGGTATTTCGCTGCTAAACACTCATTTTGATATATAGATTAGTTCAGAAGTAGTTTTTCGCGTTTGGAAAGGAGCGGTCCTCATGTCTGCTATTGATACGTTTCTCCAGATGGTCCATGATTCGGACAATATTGTATTCTTTGGCGGTGCCGGCGTTTCTACGGAAAGCGGCATTCCTGATTTCCGCAGTAAAGACGGACTCTATAACCAGCACTACAAATATCCCCCTGAAACGATGCTCTCCCATACGTTTTACGAACAGCATACAGACGAGTTCTATCGGTTCTACCGGGATAAAATCCTGAATGCGTCTCTTTCGGCCCAGCCTAATATGGCTCACAAGAAGCTGGCCGAACTAGAACAGGCAGGCAAGCTGAAGGCTGTCATTACCCAGAATATTGACGGACTGCATCAGAAAGGCGGCAGCAAAAATGTTCTGGAACTGCACGGCAGTATCCACCGCAATTTCTGCCAGCACTGTCATAAATTCTTCGATGCCGAATATATCAGGCAGACGACAGGTATTCCTAAATGCGATGCCTGCGGCGGTACCATCAAGCCCGATGTCGTTCTTTACGAAGAAGGCCTCGACAATGATGTCATCGAACAATCGCTGTACTACATCAGTCATGCCGATATGCTCATCATCGGCGGTACCAGCCTGGTTGTCTATCCGGCCGCCGGCCTCGTGCGTTACTATCACGGCCACAAACTGGTACTCATCAACAAATCAAGCACCGATATGGACCATACGGCCGACCTGGTACTCCACGATTCCATTGGCGAAGTCTTTTCCAAGATAAAACTCTGACCCAACCGGGCCCGGGATATACCAGATTGACAAAAGCAGCTGCGTTACACAGAATGTAATGCAGCTGTTTTTTAGTATAAAGACGATAATGGTAGATGTAAACACACCTATTTTCCTGCTTCCTCTTTCTGCAATACGCTATGACGGTTGCCATATACGAGGTAAATCAGCAGTCCTAGTACAGACCATCCGCCAAAGAGGAGGAGCGTATGGGGAGATAATTCCGAGAAGATGAAGGCACAGCAGATAAATCCCAGGGGAGCAATGATGTGCACGGCCGGACAGCGGAATCCGCGCGGCTTGTCGGGATAGACGCGGCGCAGGATGAGAATGCCCACGCAGGAGCAGAGGAAGGCAAAAATCGTTCCGGCACTGCACGTTTCCGCTACGATGTGTATGGGTGTGAATCCCGTGATACAGGCGACGACTATGCCTATGATGATCTGAATGATATAAGGCGTATGGAATTTCGGATGCACTTTGTAGAGACTCATAGGCATGAGGCCGTCCCGGCTCATAGAATAGAGAGCACGGCTCTGGGCAAAGAGCATGCCAAGGACGACTGTGGAAAGGCCACAGATAGCGCCCGTACCGACGATAGCCGACCCCAGGTGCAGGCCGATGTATTCGAGGACATACGAAGCAGGAGCCGCCGTATCCAGCATCGGATATGGTACGACGCCGGTCATGGCCGCACAGACGGCAATGTACAGGATGGTGCAGATGGCCAGAGCCAGAATGATTCCGATTGGCATATCCCGTTTCGGATTCTTCGTTTCTTCTGCTGCCGTAGATAAGGCGTCAAAGCCAAGGTAGGCAAAAAACAGCACGGCTGTGCCGGCAAATACGCCCTGCATGCCAAAGGGCAGGAAGGGCTGCCAGTTGACCGGCTCAATGTGCGGCGCTGCCAGGAATAAGAACAGGAAAATCGTGCCGATTTTGACAAAGACGAGAATCCGATTGACCCTGGCACTTTCCCGGACACCGACGACGAGAAGGGCCGTTGCCAAAAGGACGATGAGCACAGCCGGCAGATTGATGATACCACCATCAGCGGGTACGCTGGTCAGTGCCTTGGGCAGGTCGATACCGCAGGAATGAAGGATGCCGACAAAATAGGCAGACCAGCCACCGGCTACGGCACTGGCTCCGACGGAATATTCCAGAATCAGGCTCCAGCCGACCCACCAGCCGAATATTTCACCCAGCGATGCGTAGGCGTACGTATACGAGCTCCCCGATACGGGAAGAAACGATGCCAGTTCGGAATAGGCCAGACAGACAAAGGCGCAGGTAATGGCCGCGAATACAAAAGACAGCATGAGTCCAGGGCCGGCATATTTGGCCGCTCCAATACCCGTCAGGACAAAAATCCCCGTTCCGATGATGATACCCAGCCCCATAAGGGTGATGTCAAAGGCGCCCAATGCCTTGGTCAACTTTTTCTCCTGCGTATGGGCCAGCAAGTCGTCGAATGATTTACGACGTAATAAATTCATATACTTTCCTCCATTTCTTACTATATTTTCCCATTTTACGAGAAAACATAAAAAATATCCCTTTGTGGACCTATTTTATCATATAACAACGCCAAAATCCATGACTATATTTCATCGCCTGTATAAATATTTGTAAATAGTAAAAAGACGCGGAAACAGTCATTACAACGTAATTCCGCGTCTTTTTACTATGCTAAAAATATACTAAGGTGACACCGTCTCCGCCATTTTGGGCATCGTCGAGTTTGTACTGTCTGACAAAGGGCTGTTCATCCAGGAAGGCGTGGACGGCTCTTCGCAGGGCACCGCTGCCTTTGCCATGGATGATGCGGACCGGACTGAATCCGGCAGCCAGTGCCTGATCGAGGAACCGTTCGATTTCGGGGATGGCTTCGGGGCCGGTCTTGCCGATAATGTTGAGCTCTGTCGCAACAGGGCCGGTCCGGATTGGCCGGAAGGACGAACGGCTCTGTTCCCGTTTCTCTTCCTGCTTTTCTTTCTTAATTTCTGACAAATAAGGGGCACTGATATCCTGTATCTTGACGCGGACGGTCATGCCGCGCACCGATACGGTCACCTTCTTGCCGTGGATTTTTTCTACTGTTCCCAGCCCGTCGAGAGAATTGATATAGACCTGCTGGCCCGTTTTGAGCTGGGCCGGGTCGATGGGATCGCGGTGCGGCTTTTCTGCTTCGGGCAGGGAAATCTGCTGGATGGCGCGGCGGGCCTGTTCGATGGCCTTCATCCGTTCCTTTTCACTCAACGATTCTTTCGACTGGGCTTTTAACTCCCGGATGATTTTTTCTGCCTCCAGCCGCAGATTGCGTTTCATATCGACGGCCTGACGCCGGCTGGAATCGATAATATCCTGCCGCTTGGAAGTGACTTTTTCTTTTTCCCTGCGCAGTGCCTCTTCTATCTGGCGCGCGCTGGCCAGTTTCGCCTCTAGTTCCTGTTCTTCTTCATCCATGCGTTTGGACTGGGCATTTAGTTTGGTCAGGATGGCTTCCATATCGACGTCCTGAGCCCTGCTGCGCAGTTCTTTCGCTTCGTCGAGAATCTCTTTGGGCATGCCCAGCCGTTCACTGATGCTGAAGGCATGGGAACTGCCTGCCGAACCAATGCGCAGCTTGTACGTCGGTTTCAGTGTATTCACATCGAATTCCACATGGCCATTTTCGATGCCCGGCGTATTATAGGCAAAGTTTTTCAAATCATTATAGTGGGTCGTCACCATGACATAAGAGCCCTTGGTGTACAAATTCTTGAGGATGGCGATGGCAATAGCACTGCCTTCAGCAGGATCCGTGCCAGATCCCAGTTCATCTGCCAGGATCAGATCGTCGGGACCACAGTGTTTCAGGATATAAATGAGCTGCTTCATGTGGCTGGAAAAGGTACTGAGATTCTGGGAAATATCCTGTTCGTCACCAATATCGGAAAAAATGTCGCGGAATATGGGCAATTCCGACCCCTCCATGACGGGCAGGAACAATCCGGACTGATGCATGAGAGCCAGAAGGCCCAAGGTCTTCATGGAAACGGTCTTGCCGCCCGTATTGGAGCCCGTAATAAGGAGTATGCGGTATTCTCCCCCTATGACAATTGTATTGGGTACGACCTTGACCGCATCAATTAGAGGATGACGGGCCTGGATGAGTTTTACCATCCGCCTTTTGGAAATAACCGGCCGCGTCGCTTTCATAGAAAGAGCCAGCTGTGCCTTGGCAAAGATAAATTCCAGCTTTCCTACGGCATAGGTACTGTCGTAGAGATTTTCATAATCTCCGGCGATAAGGGCCGTCAGGCGGCGGAAAATTTTTTCGATTTCCCTCGTTTCTGCGATACGGGCCGCCTGCAGGTCGTTATTGGCGTTGACGATGGCCATGGGTTCAATATACAATGTAGCCCCGCTGGCGGAGGTATCGTGGACAATGCCGGGGAAGGCATGACGGTATTCCTGCTTGACAGGAATGACGTAGCGGTTGTTGCGGACCGTTACCAGGGCATCCTGGAAATACTTCTGATATTCTTTATTTTGGAGTACATTGTGGACGTACCGTTTCGTCTGCCGTTCCAATTCAGAAATCCGCGTTCTCAGGCGCAAAAGCTCGACAGACGCATTGTCGCGGATCTGGTGGTTCTGGTCGAATACCTGGGCGATTTTGTGAATGATGAAGGAAAAATCGCCGATGTGGGAGGCCTGACCGGACAGACGTGGATAATCGCCTTCTTTTTCCGCAAAATACACCCTGATTTCTCCGTACCGCTGGGCATTGTGCCAGATATCAATGCAGTCCTGCCCGTCGAGTGTCACATCGCGCTTTGCCTTTTCCAATGCCGGACGGATATCGGTGATTCCTCCGAAGGGCACAGAGGCTTCCCGCTGCAAGCAGTGCCAGGCTTCTTCCGTATCAGCCAGGCGCGCTTCCACTACATCTGCATCGGATTCAGGACGCAGACGGCGGGCTATTTCCTTGGAAAGACGTGACGGAGCCAGCCTGACGAGCTGGTTCTGCACCTGATAAAATCCCAAAATCCGCATACTACGTTTATTCATATAGGGTAAAACTCCTTTTATTTCGTTTACTAATCGCTATCTTTATTTCTTATATAATGCCATGGAAGAAATGCCCCCGCGTGACATGCTGGTCTTCTTTCCCCAGAAGCATTGTTTCCCGGCCTTCCCATAATCGTACGTATCGGGCTGTCTGCACCGATACCCAGTCTGCACTGCGGCCCCGGCCTTCGATACGCAGCCGGCTGATATGGGCTGCCCGGAGATCCTTATAGTACGGAGCCATGTCCAGATCACGGTTATTGAGGATATGATTGCGGCAGAACGGGTCAGTCACGACAGGAAAATGCATGCCATGGCGGTCTTCCAGTGACAGATGGCGGCCGCTACAGGCACCATTGCAATGCCCTTTCCCTTCTTTGCTGAGACAGGCCGCCGCCTGGCAAAATTCGGTAATCATCATTTCCAGCCGGCCTTCTGCCAATACTTCTATGGAAACGGGTACCTGCCGGATAATCCGTCCAATCTGCCTCAATGTCAGTTCCGGAGACAGAGTCAGTTCACTACATCCGACATGAATGTAGGCCTGGGCGCTCTGGTTGTTAAAAATATTGAGTGACCAGTCGGCACTGCAGGGAAGGGACAGTCCTTCTGATTCCAGTAACGGAAATATCCCCATATTGCCAGCATAGATTCCAGATATACCCGCTTCTACTGCCAGGCGGAGTTCCGTCCGCACGGCAGCCACCTGACGGGGCCACAGGACCCGCGGCGTCGCGGCCCATAATTCACGGCCATACGATGCGGTCAGGGCCGATACCCGTTTCCATTCCTCTGCCGTCACGAAATGATGATCGTACGTTTCTCCTCCATATATGATACGGCCGGCTCCTGCCCTGAGTGCCGCCTCGGCCTGAGCGGGCGAGTCACAACGCACGGTAATACAGGGTGCCGTATCCGCTATAGATGCCGCCCTTACAAAAGTCGTATCCGTTTCTGCCCTTCCCGCAGAGGGGCGATCATAACCGGATAGGATATCCTCTTCTAGCCGGTCTGCCGCCTGACGGCGCAGTTCATTCAGGATACTGGCCGGAATCATGTGCGATTCATTCCAGACAGATGCATCTGCCAGAGTAAAACAGGTGTCACCCAATCGTTCCAGCTGCCCTTTGACCCAGTCACGCGTCGCCGGCCGTCGTGTTGCCCGTTCCGGCTGAAAAGAAGAGACGGCTTCAGCCGTATGGCCGTCTTCGTCCCACAGGGTCAGGCGCAAATTTCCCTGGTCAGTGCAATCTACATGACCGTAGACGGGTATATGACGGGTCAGGCCCGGATCTCCGCCTCCCGTATTGGGCACGCGGTTTCCCGGTATACCTGCCGTGATGGTGTGCCGGCCCAGATGATCCTTCAGAAAATCGGCCTGATAGGTGCGGTTGAAACTCTGTTTCAGCTGTTCTTCCGCTTCACGAAGACAGTGTTTCTGCTCTGTCGCAGGCTGATGCCAGCTATCCAAAAGGCTGCGATAGGCTCCCACAACGGTACGCACGTAACCGCATCCTTTCATGCGCCCTTCAATTTTGAGGGAGGAAACGCCGGCAGACAGGAGTTCATATATCTTAGAAGAACTGTTCAGGTCTTTCAGGCTCAGTATATAAGACGCTTCTCCGGTCAGGAGATCATCGCCGTCATACAGCTGATACGGCAGGCGGCACG
>NZ_DGRS01000076.1:17620-23790 GCF_002391155.1 Megasphaera sp. UBA4382
TGCTCATCAGGCACTGTCCGGAATAAGCCATGCACGATGCGCCGTGAATGAAAACTTCAATGGCAGCGTGAGCATGGGCACAGATATAGCGGATTTCCGAAAGAGGCAGTTCCCGCGCCAGTACGACCTGGGTAAAACCGAGCCGTTCCAGGAAACGCACGCCATTCAGATCGGATACGGTCATCTGGGTGCTCCCGTGAAGCGGCAGCTTTGGTACGACGCGCCGGGCAATCTCCGCCACAGCCAGGTCCTGCACGATGATGCCATCGACAGACAAATCATCCAGCTTTTTCAGATAGGCCGTCAAATCAGATAGTTCCGTGTCTGCCACGAGAATATTTACGGTGACATAAATCTTAACGCCCATCAGATGGGCTATCCGCACGGCCTGAGCCATTTCCTCATCGCTCAGATTGTGAGCAAATTTGCGGGCATTAAACCCTTTCCCACCCAGATAAATCGCATCGGCACCGGCGTCGATTGCCGCCCGTACCGTATCCAGTGAACCTGCCGGAGCCAGTAACTCTGCCATAATTCCTCCTTATATTCTCCTTCGTATGCCAGCTATCCTGCAGAGATACCTGGACAAACTAACTCTATATTCTGAAGTGAAATATACTCAACTATCTTGTATACGTGACTTTTATTGTACCACTTCTGTTTTATCCTTAGCAATGTCTTTTATTCGAGCCATCAACGTTCTCCCAGAAAAAAACGGCCACATGCCAAAGCATGTGACCGTTGTACGACCTGTGAAATTAGTGTTTCTTTGTAATCTGGCCGGAGATAACGATTCTCTGTACTTCGTTGGTGCCTTCATAAATCTGCATGATTTTAGCATCACGAACGAGTTTTTCAACCGGATATTCACGGCTGTAGCCGAAACCGCCGAGGATCTGGATAGCATCGAGAGCTACCTGTACGCACATATCGCCGCAGAAGCATTTGCAGATAGCAGCTTCACGGGAGTAGTTGTAACGG
This sequence comes from Megasphaera sp. UBA4382, assembly GCF_002391155.1. Taxonomy (NCBI): domain Bacteria; kingdom Bacillati; phylum Bacillota; class Negativicutes; order Veillonellales; family Veillonellaceae; genus Megasphaera; species Megasphaera sp. UBA4382. Next base: position 18,602 of record NZ_DGRS01000076.1, read on the forward strand.
CCATTCTTTCTTTCGTCATAGTATTTGTTGAGGAAGTTGATGATGGAGGAACGGCCAACTTCTGTCTGGATATCCATATCAGCCAGTTTGAAAGCGATAGCTTCGTGTTTGATGATCGGCTTGCCGAATGTCTGACGAACCTGAGCATATTTAACAGCTTCGTCGATACCGCGCTGAGCAATACCAACTGCCAGGGCACCAATCATAGGACGGGCGAGGTCCAGCGTCTGCATAGCATAGATGAAGCCTTTGCCTTCTTCGCCTACGAGGTGATCAGCCGGGATATGAACGTCCTGGAAGATAACTTCTGTCGTGTTGGAGAGGCGGATGCCCATCTTGTTTTCTTCAGCGCCAATGGAAACGCCTTCGCGGTCACGTTCAACGATGAAAGCGGAGATGCCTTTTACGCCCTTCGTCTTATCCGTTACAGCGAATACGGTGTAAACGGAAGCAACGCCGCCGTTGGTGATGAAGCATTTCGTGCCGTCGATAATATATTCGTCACCAACTTTTTTAGCTGTCGTCTTGCTGTTGGAAGCATCAGAACCAGCATCCGGTTCGGTTAAGCAGAATGCGCAGAAGCCCGGTACCGGAGCTTTTTCAGACGTCTTTTCGCCGTTGAGGAAATCAGCATAGAGTTTTTTCTGTTCGTCATTGCCGTGCTGGAGGATCGGTTTCAGGCCGAGGGAAGAAGCGGCTACTGCTGTAGCAAAGCCAGCATCAACTTTGGACAATTCTTCGTATGCAGCGGCTACAGTGTAGTAGTCCTGGCCAAGGCCGCCGTATTCTTCCGGAATTTCCAGAGTCGTCAGACCGAGGTCAACAGCGCCCTGATAGAGGTCGAGAAGTTTTTTGCCTTCTTCTGTTTCCGGTGTCAGTTCCGGAGCGTTGTCCAGTTCCGGTACGAGCGGCATAACTTTCTTTACTGCATAGTCTTTTGCCAAATTAACGATGTCCATCTGGTCTTTGTTAAGAATATAACCCATTTTACATCTCTCCTTTGATTAAAGTCATAGCCAGGAAATAGTATAGTACAGGCTATGCCATTTGGGGCTATTAATTATATCATACAGCTACCCGTTATGACGGTGGCTGCTGAAATCAATGATAGGTACTCGGGTGTTTCACGCTTTATGTTCATTATATCACATAATATCTGTTTTGTAGACTCTTTATTTAAATATTTACAAAAATATTTAACGATGGCACCGTATACCGGATACAGTATCCTTTCCTTTCTGCTTGCATGCCAGAAATACGGAGGAGCAACGATTCCTTTTATGTTATTTCCATCACATACTCAGTATGATATACTTTTTTTTCGCAATTGTCTATCCCTTTATGCCAATAATTTCAAAATATTATGCTTGTATTGCATTTTCTTAGTTATGGCTTATCATGTACATAAAAACCAGCTCTGTGTGAAGCTATCCCTCTTCACACAGAGCCGGTTTTCATCCGGTACGGCACTCACGGTACCCGTCTGGTTCAGGCCAGTTCCCGGTACAGACGGGCAATGACTTCACCATTCACTTCATAAGGTGTGGACGCAACTGCTCCCGTAGGCAGCGTCAGCCGGACATACTCTTCTATTTCCTCTTCCGTAAGGGAAACCCGTTCCGGCATGAGACTGTGCAGGCAGTCCGCAAAGTCCTGCAGGCCGGAAAATCCCAGGATGTCCCAGATTTTTTCCACCTTATCTTCCATCGTTTCTGTCATGAGCCGCATATACCCCGGCAATAACAGGCCATTCGCCCGGCCATGGGACAATTCTTTATAATAAGTCAGCTGATAACCCATGCCGTGTACCAGAGTCGTTCCCGTCTGGGCGATGACCATACCAGCAGTCGTTGCGCCGTACATCAGGTCTTCTCGGACGACATAAGGGATATTTCCTTCCAGATCAGTCAGATGGGGACCGAGGAAGCGCATCGCTTCTTCTGCCCATACGTCACTCATGGGAGTCGATTTCCGCGACATATATCCTTCTATGGCATGGGATAGGGCATCAACGGCCGTATCCATAGTCACAGTCGTACTGACGCTTTCTGTAAAGGACGGATCCGCATAGGACAGTACGGGGAAAATAAGGGGTGTATTGACCGATTGTTTCGTCCCGGCATGGTGATTGGTCAGTACGCCTACTTTCGTCACTTCACTACCCGTACCAGATGTCGTCGGAACGGTCACGATAGGCAGCGGCCGGACATAAGGACCGGTAAATAACGCCGCATCATCCAGGTCATTCGTACATAGAAGGGCTATGACTTTCGCCGCATCCATAGGGGAACCACCACCGATGCCGATAACGAAATCGACATGCTGGGATTTGCCAAAGTCAGCGGCCCTGCGGACGGTGTCGATAGAAGGATTGTTTTCTATCTGGTCAAACAATACCCACGTTACACCCTCTGATTCCAGTGCATCCGTTACGGCCTTCTGGGACCCATTGATTTTTGCGGAATGGCGTCCCGTCACGATCAGTGCCTTTTTTCCCAGCTGCTTCAGATTCTTTCCTGCTCCCTTCAGACAATCTTTGCCAAAATACAGGCGGGTCGGCATTTCATACATAAACATGAGTAATCCCTCCTATTTTTTCTGCTGCATCGTTTTCTGCATGGCCTTGTATTCCTGCCCCAGCGTCTCGTATTCCAAGATATCTTTACGAACGGCATCGACTTCCTCCTGCCGCAGAGACCGGACGAATTTAAAGGGCGTCCCATACACCATGGAACGGGGCTGGATAACTTTATTCTGCGTAATCATGGTTCCTGCCCCAATGATGCATTCTGCTCCGATATCGGCATTAGCCAGTAAAATGGCACCCATGCCAATCAGTGTACCACTGCCGATATGTTTGCAATGGATGACGGCACTGTGGCCAACCATGCAATAATCGTCCAGGACGAGCGGATCGCCGGGATCCGCATGAATCATCGTATTGTCCTGTATATTGACGCCTTTACCGATGATAATTTCGTTATCATCGCCGCGGACGACGACGCCAGGCCACAGGTTTGCTCCTTTTTTTATGGTAACCTTGCCGACAACCGTTACATTATCTGCCAGATAGGCGCCGGGATCAATATCCGGCCACTGGCCGCGGAAGGGATAAATATATGCCATACGAATTCCTCCTGTACTATTTCATTATGTTACACGCATCTATTATATACCATTTCGATGGCAGGCACAAAAGGTACTGCCTATTTCAGATTGTTCCGGAAAAACTCCCGGTCCTCCGGCAGGATGCGCCAGGCCTGGGAATCGTCAACTGTAATGGGCCGGATGGGCTTGCAGGGAACGCCAAAAGCCAGATAATTGTCAGGAATATCCTTTGTCACGACCGATCCGGCACCGATGACCACGTTGTCACCGATATGGACACCGCCCAGGACGGCCACGTTAGCAGCAATCCAGACATTATTCCCGATATGGATATCCTCGGCAAATTCGGCCATAGTCATCCGCCCTTCTTCACTCAGGCCCAGCCGTTCCTGTGGAAGAAGGGGATGATTCGTTGCCAGAAGTGATACATTGGGGCCGATACATACGTTATCGCCAATGAATACGCGGGCATCGTCCATGACGACCAGATTGAAATTAGCAAAAAAATTTTCCCCGATAAACGTATGGCAGCCATAGTTGAACTGGAGCGGTCCCTGAAAATAAAATATCCGGCCGATGGATCCCATGACCTGACGCATGATATCCGTTCTTGCGGGGTCAGTCTCATCGAGGCGATTATATTCCCGGCACAGCCGGTGGGTGCGCCGCTTGATTTCTACCAGTTCACTACAACGGTTGTTAAAGATATGACCTGAAAATATTTTTTCTTCTTCTGTCATAATATACCTCCATTATTCTACTCCGGGAAAACTATGGACAAAACGGATACGGATATCAGGGAACGAATCGACAAACTGGATGGTAAAATCTTCCCCATAACTTACAAACTGCCACTCACCAATGCTATCGGGAAAGGAATCGACAACTTTAACGCGTAAATCAGGAAAGCTCTGAACGACCTGTACCCGTATATCGGGAAAGGAATCGACAACCCGCACTTTTCCGGCCAGGCGGATATCTTTATAATAGCCATCGCTGTTGATGACGGTCGCTGCCTGCACTCCAGACAGGACAAAGAAACAACCAAAAATTAGTAAAATAAAGCGCCTGAGGGACATCCTGTATTTCATAGTACGAACATCCTTTCTATGGTTTTCTCTATTAAATCGGTTCATTCCATGATACAATCAGTACGATAATAATTCTGAAATGAGGTGTTTCTATGCCAAAAAAAATATATGCCGTACGAAACGGCCGCCAGACTGGACTGTTTACCACCTGGGCTGAATGCCAGAAACAGGTAACCGGCTATGCCGGAGCCCGTTTCAAAGGATTTACCAGTGCAGAAGAGGCGATGCGCTGGCTGTCTGGTGATGATTCCGCCGGTTCTCATACGGCACAGTCCTCCGGTCATCGCCTGTTCCACGGGGAAAAGGTGCCCCGGCTGCATCAGGAACAGCCGGCAGATACAGATCAGGACTACATCATTTATACCGACGGGTCCTGCCTGAGAAATCCCGACGGTCCCGGCGGCTGGGCTATGGTTGCCCGTACTATTGCCACAGGGGCCGTTTCCGAACAATCTGGCGGTCATCCTTCTACGACCAATAACCGGATGGAACTGACAGCAGCAATCAAAGCCCTGCAGTGGGCCCCGGCCGGTTCACGGGTCGCTCTCTATACGGACAGCCAGTATTTAAAGAACGGCATCACCCGCTGGCTGGCTGCCTGGAAGCGCCGGGGCTGGAAAAAGGCCGATGGGACTCCCGTGCTGAATCGGGAACTATGGATGGCTCTCGACGCTCTCTATGGCAGTCATCACGTAACATTTCACTGGGTCAAAGGCCACGCCGGTGTCGATCTGAACGAACGATGCGACCAGCTGGCAAAAAAAGAAGCCATGAAATACTAAAGCCGCCGCCAGACGATACCGGCCAGGACGATTCCCACACAACCCGTTACTACCTGAGCCCAGCTCATCATAAAGCTGAGTGTCTGCCCCACTACATCCGGTAGTGCCACTATGGCGAGGACGATGTTTATACCTCCATAGAGGATGCCCGCTTTCACGAGCGGCCCGGCAAAAAGGGCAGCCCGGCTGCGGCGGAAGCGATATACCC
>NZ_DGRS01000033.1:0-3603 GCF_002391155.1 Megasphaera sp. UBA4382
TTCGATTTTCATTTTCCGTGCCTCCTTAGCAATATATAGAACTTGTTCGATATTGCAATTATACACAGGGCAGTATATAATGTCAATGGAAATAGAGCGTGTTCTAAAAATAATCTTAAAGAAGGTAAGCGACATGAAAAAATGTGGTCGTCCTCCTAAAAAGGACAATCCCGAAGAAAATAAGGAAAAAATCATAGCTGCGGCCATAGCCATTATCGAGGAACAAGGCGCGGACTGTATCACGGTGCGACGTGTCTGCGAGAAAGCGGATATTGCCACGGGAACATTTTATTATCACTTCCGTAATAAGGATGACCTGATGATGCACTTTGTGCGAGGGCTCTCCTTCGAGACAGTCGAACTTACGGCTCCAACTTCCGATATTGCCGGACGCATAGCAGAACTGTATATGCTCCTTATCCGAAAGTACATGAACCTTGGCATAGCTTTTATGCGTAGTTTTTACACGCCGGACAATCAGGCACTCCACACCTATATGGGAGAAAAAGACGGGAAGTTTGCCGCTGGAACGGTCATGGCCAGATGTGAGCGGGAACTTGTCACGGCACAGGCAGAAGGCTGCATACAAAAAAATGCAGATATCCACCAAATGAGCGCGGATATCTGCACGATTGTAAAGGGCTGTATCTTCGAGTGGTGTCTCAGCGAGGGCAAGATGAAGCTGGAAATGGCTGTTCAACGGATGTTAAAAACTTATCTTGCCTAAAAAACAGCTCATTCCAAACTATACTCCTTCGGCCCTTCAGCATAGCTGAACGTCCGTATCTTCTTGATATTGATGTGAAACACCTTGAACAACGGATTAGTCGGCTCCTGATACATCTTTTTCAGCATGGGCAGGATTTGGAAGGCTCTTTCCTTGTATTCCATATTTTCCTCAAAAACCACATCCCCGTTGAAGGACATGACAGGAGAAAACTTGTTTTCAATGCAGAAAGAGGCTTTAGGTGTGCCGGTCAGCTGCTTATAGACAGGCTTTTGTGCTCCTGCGCAAAAATAGAATTCCTTGCGCAGAATCCCTTCTTTTACCAACCGCTCCACAAAGCGAGTACAGGTAGATGGTGCGATGTCCAATTTTTCGGCAAGTTCACTTTGGGTAATGCCATCGTATTGATTAACAACCACAAGCATATACACATAGGGAACACCAATCCCCAAGTCCTTAAAGGCATCCTCTGCCTTTTTGCGCAGGATATTGGACAATCTGTTGGATGTGAAGAACAGACATTTGGTCAAAATAGACTCATCTGTATTCATAAAAAAACTCTGCACGATATCTACCGTGCAGAGGCTGATTCCCTATGTACTTATTCCCGGGCCCGTTCCCACGTTCGTATGGCTTCCATAAGCTGCAGGCGGCTGCTGACGCCCAGCTTGGCAAAAATATTGTGCAGATGTTTTTTTGTTGTACACTGGCTGATGACCAGATGACGGCTGATATCTTCCGTCGAATACTGCTTCATGACCAGGCTGGCAATCTCACTTTCCCGGGGAGTCAGCCCCATAGCTATCAGTTGGCTTTCTTCCTGATCTTTTTCGTGCTGCTGCACCTGGCATTCCTTCCGTTCCCTGCGCAAGCGGATAGCCAGATGATCTTTCAGCCGGTCCAGTATTTCCATTTCGTTATCGGTAAAATCCCGCTGCCGGTCCGTCCGGTAGAGGACGACTTCTCCCAGCAGTTTCCGATCATCGGCCAGGACGATGCCGCTATAAAAGCTGACTTCATTGGGGAGAAGAAATGATTTCCGGACTTCTGTCACCGAGTCTGTCACCTCTTCATCCGGCGTGACCAGGTCACTGCTGCGATAGGCCATGGTGCGGCGCAGGCTGATGACGCGGCGGCAAATGCCGTTCGTATTGATCAACCGGCCATAAGCCTTGACAATCTCCGGATTCATGTGGATACAGAAAGGAGACTGCAACACCAGAAGACCGCCCGTTTCCTCATGAAACAGAAAAAAAGCGGCCCGTTCAAACGGTACGATATTCCGCAATGCCTCCAAAAAATACCGCTGCATGTCCCGGATCGTATCCGTACCGTGGATCAGCAGGGATAATTCGTTGATTCCCAGCCATTCTGAATTTGTTAACATACTGCCACCTTCCATCCGCCATCACCCGTCCTCCAGGGGGTCCGGTGAAAAAGTAATGCGTCTTTACTCATGTTGCCGTCGCATATTGTCGCATATTATATATACTTATTATATAATGATTATGCAAAAAAATAAAGTTTATTCCTTGCATTTCATTTTGATATTAATGGATGTTTATTCCATAAATGCATTAATTTATCGTAATTCAGCAACGATTTTTTCCTTTTTTTATGCCTTATCGTCATAATATAGCTGAGAATTTATTGATAGTTAAGAGAAATAAATGTATAATGATATATATTGTTAACAGTTGAGATAACGTTAAAAGACAAGGGTGATATATTGTGTTGAAATTGATTGCTGTAACAAACCGTGCGCTATGCAAACAAAATTACTGGGATCATATGGAACAAGTAGCAGCTTCTGATATCGACAGCATTATTTTGCGCGAAAAAAATCTCGACGAAGAAGAATACACAAATTATGCCAAAAAAATGCAGCGGCTCTGTAATCTGCATCAGAAACAGTGTATCCTCAGTTACTTTGGCCGCGTCGGTGTCAAACTCCACATCCCCCGTTTCCAATGTTCGCTGGACTATTTGCAGTCCCACACGGCGATTACCTATTATATGACCAGCCTGGGAGTTTCTGTACACAGCGCGGAAGAAGCCCGTCTGGCCGAAGAACTGGGAGCCCATTACATCATCGCCAGCCACGTGCTGCCCACGCCGTGCAAGCCGGCCCAGCCGCCTATCGGCCTCCAGGAACTGCGCAATATTACCAGTGCCGTACACGTTCCGGTCTATGCTCTGGGCGGTATAACACCGGAAACGCTGCCACAGCTGGCCGGTATCCCCATCGCCGGCGTCTGCGTCATGACCGGACTCATGACCTGTGATGATGTGCCGGCATACGTGCAGAAGCTGCGTCAGACAATGCAGTAGAAAGGATGTCCTATTCATGAAACAAGCTTATATTATCATCGATATGCAGAATGATTTCATCGACGGGGCCCTGGGTACGAAAGAAGCACCGCTCATCATACCGCGCATCGAAGCCCTTCTTCAGGCTGCCAAAAAAGACGAAACGCACCAGACGGATTTCATCTTCACCCAGGATACACATGGCGAAGACTATATGGATACGCAGGAAGGACGTAAACTCCCCGTTCCCCATTGCATCCGCGATACCCACGGCTGGCAGATCTGCCGGGACCTTCTGCCGTACACGCTCATGGCACCGGTCCTGGAAAAACCGACTTTCGGCTGCACCCAGCTCGTCGAAGAAGCGGCACCATACGATCGCCTGGTCCTCATGGGGCTCTGCACGGATATCTGCGTCATATCCAATGCCATGCTCCTAAAAGCCTATTTCCCGGAAAAGGAAATCGCCGTCCGGAGTGACTGCTGTGCCGGCGTTACACCGGAAAGCCACGCCGAAGCCCTGCGCGCTATGAAGCGTTGCCATATCGATATTATCTGATTATGCC
>NZ_DGRS01000062.1:0-47159 GCF_002391155.1 Megasphaera sp. UBA4382
CCCGGTGACGGTTCTGCCCGTGAACAGGCAGCCAGTTGCCAGCGCGTCCTCGGGGGATTGGCCAATATCTGCCAGGAATATGCGACAAAACGATATCGTTCCAATGTCATGAACTGGGGTATGCTGCCGTTCCAGATGCGGGGAGAACCGGAATTTGAAGTGGGCGATTACATCTTCATTCCTAATGTACGTCAGGCCCTTTCCGGTGATCTGCAGCATATCAGGGCTTACGTCGTCGGATCGTGGAAAGAGATGGATCTCTACATTGCGCCTATGACGGATACGGAAAAAGAAATCGTCAAAGCCGGATGTCTTATCAATTTCAATCGCAACCGCTGACATATCCATAGTATGTGAGATTATTCCGTAAAATCTGAATCGAGAATTTGATTGCCGTGTTTGGGAGCAATGGCATATTGCTTTTTCCAGGCCCGGTAAAACGTGGAATAATGAGTGAAACCGCAGTCGTAACATACGGTCGTGAGAGCCCGCCCCTCTTCGATGAGGTGGCGGGCTTTTTGCAGCCGTTTCGTCGTTATATACTGGCCGATGGAAAGTCCCGTTTCTTCTTTAAACAGATGCATAATGTAATCCGGACTGAGAAAACAGGCCCGGGCAATAGATGGAATGGTCAGTTTTTCTGTCAGATGGGCGGTTATATAATCCATGACTTGTATGATTTTTTCATTTTTTTTGTTCTGATGGACATAGCCTATTTTCTTTTCGTTGACGGCCTGGGTAAGATATATGAGAAATTCCGTAAATATGGCTTCTTTCAGGATATCACCGGCTGTTCCGCTGACCATCCAGGCCTGGCGGAGCCGGCAGGCTGTACTGTATACGCTGCCTGCTTCCTGATGCTGACGCAGAATCGGTGAAGGTGTCTGAAATACAGGAAGGACGGGAAAACCGCGGCGGGCAAAGGTATCAATAAAGGAAGGAGACAAATAGGCGATGATCCGTTCATAGACGGCATCACCGGCGATGACCGGACGGTGAATCTGACCGGCAGGAATGACGACGACATCGAAGGGCTGCAGTACATACGATGTGCCTTCAATATCGTATGTGACATGTCCCTGTAGGAACAGCGTGATTTTATCGAAGTCGTGATAATGGTACGGACAGGTCCAGGCCTTTTTATCGCAGACGTGGAACAACCGAAACTTTTCATGAAGATATCCTGTTTTTTCTGCCATCACTTTCTCCTTTTTTTTAATGAATGTATTTTCTTCGACTAAACAGTATTTGCAATATATATAGCATTATTTACATATACTTGTCACTTTCGGTTATTGTATAATACTGGTTGTGAGATTTCAAGAAAAAGTGAATGTGTCTGTATAGGAATAGATAGAGTTTGGGAGGTATATCCTATGAAATTTGTAAAAATGCACGGCTTAGGCAATGATTTCGTATTTCTGGAAGATAAAAATGGCGCCGATAAAGATTTTTCCGGTCTTGCCAGAAAGATGTGTGCTCCTCATACGGGAATTGGCGCTGATGGCATCATCGTGATCGTTCCCAGCGATATAGCCGATGTACGCATGCGGATTATCAATGCCGATGGCAGTGAAGCGGAAATGTGTGGTAATGGTATCCGCTGCTTTGCCAAATATGTGTATGATCACGGCATTATCCAGAAGAAAGAATTTGCTGTAGAAACACTGGCAGGCATTATGAAACCGAAAGTGACCATAGGAGAAGATGGCAAAGTCAGCCTGGTCACTATCAACATGGGTAAACCATTTACAGATCGTGGCCAGATTCCTATGGAAGGCCCGGCAGGCCCCGTCATTGATGAACCTGTTGAAATCGATGGCAAAACTTATCATATTACCAGCCTTCTCATGGGCGTACCCCATACGATGACCTACGTCAAAGATGTCGATGCCGTCAATCTTCCCGAACTGGGACCTAAATTTGAAACGTACAAAGCTTTTCCCCGTAAGACGAATATGAATTTTGTACAGGTTATTGATGACCATACAATCAAAGTCCATACATGGGAACGCGGCGCTGGCGCTACTCTGGCCTGCGGGACCGGTTCCTGCGCCTGTGCAGTCGGTTCTTTCCTCAATGGCTTTACCGGACGCAGTGTCGATGTCCAGTTATATCTGGGTACGCTTCATATTGAGTACAATGAAGAAGATGGCAACGTATATATGACCGGTCCGGCCGCCGTTACCTTTACCGGTGAATGGCTTGAAGATTAAAAGAGTATAAGAGAAATGAAAGGGCTGTCTTAGGGATAGCTCTTTTTTCGTGTCTCCGGGGCAGGAAATATGCTATACTAGAAAAGAATGCCAGTCAGATTTTACCGATATGGGAAAGGATGTGTGCCTATGAAATATATATGTGCCGATATCCGCACGGATGTGGTTGTTTATAGTCTGGCCGATGAAACGGGACAGCTATCGGAATCCAAAGAAATACCAGTAACGGAGGGAGATTGGAAATCGGTAGTACAGGCACTTCATGCTATTGTCCGTTCCTATGACGGGGAAGAAATACTGGGCGGTCTGGCTTTATCCGTTCCCTGTCTGGTCGAACCGGGAGAGGGAATTATTCTTTTGGGGGAAGGAAAAGACATAGAACAGGATTATCCACTGGCAGAGTCCGTGTCGGCAACCTGTGGACTCCCGTGCAGCGTGGAAAATACAGTCAAGTGCACGGCCCTGGGGGAATACTGGCTCGGTGCCGGACAGCGGTCTCATCTGCTGTTCTGCCTGAATATGGGAAATCGCATCAGCGGTGCCGTTGTCATCGATGGATGTGTGCTCCACGGTGCCTCGTTCAGTGCTGGAGAAATAGGCTATATGAAAATCGGTTCATCCGCAACTTTTGGTGAGGCTGCTTCTATACAGGCACTGCTTCAGAACGTTGCTGCAGCCCGTCAGGTTCCGGCAGCATCGCTGGATGAAAAAAAGCTGTTCCGTCAGGCAAAAAGCGGTGATGTCGTGGCAGTCATGGCAATCCGTCGTCTCATCGATCATATGGCTGCCGGAATTGCCAATATCTGTTATCTTTATAATCCTGATATGGTCATCATCGGAGGCAGTCTGGCTGCTCAGATGCGGTATATCCGCCCTCTTTTGATGGAAGAACTCAAAAAACGTCTCCGGCCAATAGTATATGAACATACGCGCGTCACCTTTGCCCATTTGGGAGAAAAGGCAGCTCTGAGTGGCGCTTTATACTGGTTATTACAGAAAGTACGTCATCATGATATATAACGAACCTGTAGAAATTGGATATTTTATCAGCCGTCCCAACCGGTTTATCGCTTTTGTGTCTATTCACGGCAAAGAAGAACGCTGCCACATGCCTAATCCGGGACGAATGTGGGAATTGTTGTACCCGGGTACAAAGCTCTATGTCCGGCACAGTGCCAAACCGGAACGGCGGACGGCCTGGGATGTAGTGGGCGTAGAACGAGACGGTGTGCCCATTCTCCTCGACACACAGTACAATAATGATACGGCAGCCCGCCTGATTACCGAAAAAAAGGTTCCAGGATGGGAAGACTGGAACCTTTTGCGCCGGGAAGTAACGGTCGGGGACAGCCGGTTTGACCTGCTCCTGGGCCGGGGGAAAGAATTATTTTATGTAGAAGTTAAATCGTGTACTCTGTTCAGCCGCACGGGAGCCATGTTTCCCGACGCTGTCACGGCGCGGGGGCGCAAGCATATTTTGGAACTGGCATCCATGCACCGTCAGGGTATTCATACAGGACTTTTGTTTCTCGTACACTGGGACCGGGCCCGATGGTTCCTGCCGGATTATCATACGGACCCAGATTTTGCTTCGGCATTCATGGAAGCAGCACCGGAACTGGACTGGAAGGCACTGGCCCTTTCCTGGACTCCGTCCTTTACGGAACCGGTGCCTGTGCGCCTTCTTTCGTATCCTGAAGCGGTCCTTGTAAGAGAAAATCATGATAGTGGTGACTATCTCTTTGTCATGCATCTGGAAGAGACGATGGATATAGTCATTGGAGCCAGGGGGAATCTGCACTTTCCTGCCGGATATTATGTCTATACAGGATCGGCCCGGAAACATCTCACAGCCCGGCTGGCCCGTCATACAAGGCGCCGTAAGAATATGCACTGGCACATCGATTACCTGCGCCAGTATGCTGATACGGTTGCAGCTATTCCCATCCGTACATCTCAGGATCTGGAGCATGATCTGGCTCATGCTGTCGATGGCATTGCCGGATGGCGGATAGATGGTTTTGGATGTACCGATTGTGATTGTGCCAGTCACTTATTCGGTTTTTCAGATAATCCCATCCACCTGCCTTACTTTATCCGGATTGTCGAAGATTTCCGCATGAATCGTCTCGATTCGGATGTAGATGCCTGTATCTAAATTAGAATTATGTTCTAAAAGTATAGAAGCCGTGGCAAAAAAATGCTGGCCACGGCTTTTTTCTATGATATAATAAATACTAGTCTGATGTAAACACAAGGGGGTATATATAATATGGAAAGATCGGATGCAATTGCATTACTTCGTAAATATAACGGGGAACCGTTCCATATCATGCACGGCCTGACCGTTGAAGGCGTTATGCGCTGGTATGCCCAGGAACTGGGATATGGTGATGATGTTGATTTCTGGGGTCTCGTAGGCCTTCTTCATGATATTGATTTTGAAAAATATCCGGAACAGCATTGCAAGAAAGCACCGGAACTCCTGGCTGAAATCCATGCCGATGACAAGCTCATCCACGGCGTCGTCAGTCATGGATACGGCCTGACGGTCGATGTCAAACCGGAACATATGATGGAAAAGGTACTCTATGCTGCGGACGAACTGACAGGCCTTATCTGGGCAGCTGCCAAGATGCGCCCATCGAAAAGCACCAAAGATATGGAAGTCAAGAGCCTGAAAAAGAAATTCAAGGACAAACGGTTTGCCGCCGGTTGCTCCCGGGACGTCATCAAAAACGGTGCAGAAATGCTGGGCTGGGATTTGAATGACCTTTTTGAAAAGACGATTCTGGCTATGCGTTCCTGTGAAGATTCGGCACGGAAAGAATGCCTGGAACTGACAGGAGTAGAAGAATAACTATCGTTTATGAATAGGGAGGAGATTGTCTGATGCCACGGCATCGGCAGTCTCTTTTTTATTCACTGTAATCCGGTACAGGCAGTGTCTTCAGGAAGTAGTATGAAGGCAGGGTTGCCAGTTGTTTGTCTTTTTCACAATCTTCATCAAAAATAGCAAAGAAAGAGGCCCGCACGTTTACGTTTTCCAACACGTTATGGATGGCAATAAAGGTTTTTCCCGTACTCGATACGTCGTCGAGAACCAGGACTTGTTTCCCCGCCATCATCCGGGCTTTATCTTCTGTCAGATAGAGGTGTTCCGGCCTGTTATGCGTACGAGACTGGTAGGTTCCGCTCCAGAAGGGACGCTGCTCTTCATCGGCAGACAAGGATTTACGGAGCATGATGACTTGGCAGCCGTTCATGAAAGCCAGCTGTGTTGCCAGGGTAATGCAGCGGCATTCCGGTGTCACGATGATATCAATATGATTGCTGATATTGTGATTCATGTAACGGTTAGCTTCCACTGCCGCATCGTACATTAAATATGGATTATGTATAAAATCGACTTTTACCAGGCTGATGCCGCCGGCTCCCGGGCAGACGGGCAGCGTATATGCGTGATGATTAAATTCTACTTGATATGTTGATTCTGATGCATAGACCATATTTTATCACCTCCTGGAGAATTCTATATTCAGTATACATTTTTTTTAATAATTATGCCATAGAAATGATAAATTTGTGGCATTTATTTTCTATATGTCCTATAATAAAAATATGCTATGACAATTGCTGGCATAGATGTAATATACTGCTGCGGAAAGGACCGTATGAAACAAAAAAAAATTTTTGGATTTGATTATACAAACAACGAATACATGAAATTGTTCATGTATCTTCTTGTCGGCGGCAGTGCAGCTCTCTTGGAATGGGGCCTTTTTTATTTGATTTTTCAGGTACTGACAGGAGCATCCATGTTTCCTCTGCAGACGCAGAATGTATTGGTGGCGACGACACTGGCTTTTGCCTTTTCGACATTGTACCATTATATTCTCTGTAACGTCTTCGTGTTCGATAGTGGCAGCCGTTATCAGCGCGGTGCAGAAATTTCTCTCGTATTCCTCGTCAGTGTCATCGGGTTGGGATGGAATCTGCTCCTCATGTGGATTTTTACATCGCCATCTATTTTGGGACTGCCGCCGCTCCCGGCAAAGATCATGGCCAGTGCTATTGTAACCGTATGGAATTATTTGTCACGAAAAAAATGGATTTTCAAATAAAAAGGGGATGGGGTTATGGAAAAAAATCAGCGTGTACTGGATATCCTGAAAGAAATGATTGCCATTGACAGCGAAACGAATACGGAAAAAGAAGTCGATATGGAAAAGTATCTGCAGAAAAAACTGTCTTCCATGGGGGAAATCGTAAGAGTCAGCCTCATGCGCGTTCCCAACGATCCGGCCGGCCGGTCTGTCGTCTGCGGGTTTATACCGGGGCGGAAAAAGGATACGGTCATTTTCCTCAATCATCATGATGTCGTCGGTACGGAAGCGTATGGCATTTTGCGGGATGACGCTTTTTCTCCGGAAAAACTTCTGCAGGAACTGATACAGTTCGAAAAAGACGAATCCGTCCTTTCCGATTTAAAGAGCGGAGAATGGATGGTCGGACGCGGTTCCTGCGATATGAAAGGCGGAGCGGCTGCCCAGCTGGCTGTTTTCGAAGAATATGCTGCCCAGGGTGGTGGTGAAGCCGGCCTGCTTTTTGTCTCCCTGCCTGATGAAGAATCATATTCGACGGGAATGCGGACAGCCGTTCCGGTATTGAAAGATCTGCGTGATACGTATGGGCTCATTTACCGCGTTCTCATCAATAGTGAACCTAACGAAAAGAAAAATGGGAAAATAGTGGCATTTACCGGGTCGGTAGGAAAGCTCCTGCCTGTCGTCATCGTACAGGGAAAATCGGTCCACGTCGGCAATTATCAGCAGGGAATCAATCCACTGGGGGTATTGTCCCGGATCGTGGCGGAAACGGAAGGTGATGCGTCTCTGGCTGATACTTGTGGTGACGAAATGACGCCGCCGCCAGCCTGGATTTTCCAGCGGGACCGCAAGGATAAATACGATGTATCCCTGCCACAGCGTGCTGCAGGCTGTGCTAATTTCATGACTTATACGAAGACGCCGGAAGATGTCATGTATCTGTTGCGAAATGTGGCGCAAAAAGCCGTTTCCGATGCTTTGAGCCATGTCAGTCCCGCCCTTTCAATGGAAGTCATGACCAGTGCCGAACTACTGAAACAGGCAGAAGATTACCCGGGATTCGATGTATTCTATGAAAATGCTAAAAATAACAGCTTTATCCGATTACAAAAAGGTGAAACGTCTTATGCCCAGGAAACGATATGCCTTCTGGAAGCGGTCCTCGATTTTACCGGCATGAATCAGCCTATGGTTGTCATTGCCTTTGCACCGCCTTATTACCCTGCGGCAGACAGCCTGATTCTTCATGACACGCGGTATGACGGGCTTCGGCAGATTATCGGCGAGATGACCGATGTTCGCTATGATCATTATTTTAATGGTGTCTCCGACTGCAGCTACTGCTGTGTCAATCCGGACATGGATGAATCCCTGCTGGAACATAATCTGCCGCTGTGGGGAAAATCCTATGGGTTTGATTTTGGCGCCATGGAAGAAATGCAGATTCCCTTCCTTCTTCTCGGCCCCTGGGGCAAAGACCTGCATGAACGGACCGAACGGGTCAATATAGACAGTGTATCCTCCCGGCTTCCCAATATATTGCGCAAAATTATAAGCTATGTAGGAGAAACGGCAGAATAGAGCAAACTGTAATTCTTTTTTATCATACTTTCCAGAAAATTGTAACAAAACTGTAACAATCAAGTGGTAGTATAAAGACGTAACAAAGGTCCGTAATGATTTTTTATTAGAAATTGTTATGAATCAATGATGCATTTATTTATGAAAGCGTGGGATACTTATGATGAAAAAGAAAGTATTGACACTCGTTGCTGCTGCAGCGTGCGTATCTTCGTTTGCGTTTGCAACTCCGCAGACACAGTTTGAACAGGGCCAGTGGCAGATTGACCTCGGCGCCTGGAATCCGAAGGCTGAAGTAGATTCTTCCAACTGGTATGGTGGTAGTGGAGATGTAAGCTCTGATTCCAAATGGAATTTCCAGGGCGGTCTTTCCTATGCCTTCACGGACAAACTGGCCTTGCAGTATAACTACTACGGCCTGAAGACCGATTATAAGGGTGAACGTGCTACTGACGGTGACGAACACGAAGTCAACCTCGTCTACGGCCTCAATAAAAACTTTGCCGTATTCGCCGGCTGGAACCGTATCAATAACGACCTCGGTTTCTGGAGCGATACCAATAACGTAGCTCAGATCGGCCTTATCGCCAAAGCACCGCTTGCCAAGAATTTCGACATCTATGCCAAAGGCGCTCTCGGAACGAAGAGCACATCCATGTGGGAAGCCGGCCTCGGCTACAGCATTACGCCGGACCTCGACATCAACGCCGGGTACCGTTACCTCAACACGAAACTGGCTGACAAAGGCGAAATCGATCTGAAAGATGATGCCAATATTTCTTATAAAGGCTTCATCGCCGGCTTGTCCTACCGCTTCGGCGGCGGCCATAAAGCAGCTCCTGTAGAAGAAGCACCGGCTCCTGTCTATGAAGCTCCGGCACCGGCTCCTGTAGAAGCTCCGCATGTATACAATGATTACTATCTCGACAGCATCCACTTCGGTTTCGATGAAGATCAGCCGCTGGCTTCTGAACAGGGCAAACTGGACAACTTCGTATCCGTTGCCAAGGCCAACCCGACAGAACAATTTAAACTGACGGGGAATACAGACTCCAAGGGCAGCGATGCATACAACACGGATCTTTCCAAACGCCGTGTAGATAATGTAGCTCAGTATGCTGTCAATAATGGCGTACCGGCTTCTCAGATGATCCTGGATTACAAATCCTTCCATGATCCTGTATCCAGCAACGACACGGATCAGGGCCGTGCTGACAACCGCCGCGTTGATATCTGGGAACACAAATAAAAATACGATGTACTCAAAAGGCCTGCCTATTGACAGGCCTTTTTTATGCTGATTTTACAATGTAAAAATGCTTGCTATTTTTCCATTTATACGATATAATTACATAGCTAACAGAATAAAAGTACTGGTGCGTGGCAATCCGTCGGGACTTGTGCAATGGAAACCTATGAACCTCGTCAGGTCCGAGAGGAAGCAGCGATAAGTAGTCATTTCCATGTGCCATGAGGCAACCTGACGGGTTGTCATACACGAGTACTTTTCAGTTGGTCAAAGCAGCTATGCCGTTAGCTGCTTTTTTTTACATCTTTCCGAAAGGACTATCATGGCATATATTGCGCTATATCGTAAATGGCGTCCCAAAACCTTTGAAGACGTAGTGGGTCAGCGCCAGATTACGGAAACTCTGCAAAAAGCAATAGATACGGATAAAGTAGCTCATGCCTACCTGTTTTCCGGTCCCCGTGGCACAGGTAAGACCAGTACGGCTAAAATCTTTGCCCGGGCCATGAATTGTGTCCATGGGCCGACGTCCCACCCATGCAATACGTGCGATGTATGCCGCCATATCCTTGCCGGGGAATCCCTCGATGTCATAGAAATCGACGCGGCATCCAATCGCAGTATTGAAGATATACGGAATTTGCGGGAAACGATTAAATTTATGCCGGCTGAAGGACGCAAAAAGATTTACATTATTGATGAAGTGCACATGCTGACGACAGAAGCCTTCAATGCGCTTCTAAAGACACTGGAAGAACCGCCGGCCCATGTGATTTTTATCCTGGCCACGACAGAACCGGAAAAAATTCCGATGACCATCCTGTCCCGCTGTCAGCGTTATGAATTTCGCCGCATTACCAGTCAGGATATAGCAGAACGGATTCTTTATATAGCCGATAAAGAGCATATTGATATTAGCAAGGGAGCTGCCCATATCCTTTCCGTGCAGGCAGACGGTGGCATGCGCGATGCTCTGAGTCTTCTGGACCAGTGTGTCAGTAATGCTGATGGGACTATCGATGAAACCCTGGTCCGGAATCTTCTGGGGCTGGTTGGCCGGGACTGGTTGTTTTCCCTGGCCGATGCCGTATTTTCCCATAAGGGAGATGTCATCATCAGTGCCGTCGATGATATTGTCCGCATGGGAAAAGAACCCCGGGTCATACTGACTGAATTATTGGAACATCTGCGGGCGCTCATGTTGTATCAGGCAGCGCCTGAATCAGATACACTTTCGGCATATGCCGATTCGATGAAAGAACTGGCAGAACAGGCAGGACGCGTCGAACCGGGACAGGTTTTCCGCATTCTCGGAGTGCTTCAGGAAGCACTTATGACGGCAAAAAATTCGCCGGCACCGCGTGTTGCCGTGGAAATGGGGCTGCTCATGGCCAGCCAGGGAGGAAGTACCAGTACTCATGCCGTATCGGACACCTCGGCAGGTGCGGCGCAGATCCAGGCACTGACCGACCGGGTGACGCGGCTGGAACAAGCCTTATGCCAGATCAGGGTGCCAGCGGGAAGTACTAAAAAAGAAAGAGAAGAAATTCCCCTGCCAGACGATGAATTTTCTCATTCCGGGGATTTGCCAGACGAACCGTATGACGATGCCGGATTTTTCAGGACGCCTCCTGCAGGCGTATCATCTGTTCCGCCTATACAGGACAAGGAACCGCCACCGGCGTCCGTACAGCCCGTATCCAGAGATATTCCGGCAGCACAGGCTTCTTCTGCCAGTGCATCGCCATCGCCTGTTCCCATACCAGAAACGGCTTCGTCCCATTCGCTGCCGGTGCCGGAAAATTATGATGCCGTCTGGAAACAGGTTTGTCAGATACTGGAAAAAAAGAAAAAAATGCAGGTTGTATCGTGTATACGCCTGGGCAGGGTCCTATATATTGGAGAAACAGAAGTCATCCTGGTATTAAAATCGGCCTTTATGGTAAAGCGGGCCAACCGGGAAGATTATTATAAATACGTTGATGAAGCTCTGGCCGGTATTTTGGGCAAGGGATATCACATGAGAGCCTATCAGGAAGGAGATCCAGAACTGGCAGGCTACGAAAAAAAAAACAGTGAAATCACGGTGACCCGATCTCCTACTTCTCCGGAAAAAACAGAATCCGATACAGTATCTGCATCGGAAGAAGATGCGGTCATGACATCTGTGGCTCCCGGGGATATCCCTGCGGCAGCGCGTCAGGTACTGGACCCACTGCTCGAGAAGCTGGGAGACTGTCATATATATGTAGAAACTAAAAAATAATCAGAAAATCAGGAGGATATGAATATGTTTGGTGGAAATATGCAAGGCATGATGAAGAAAGTACAGAAGATGCAGAAAGACATGAAAAAACTGCAGGAAGAACTGAAACAACGTACTGTGGAAGTGACGGTTGGCGGCGGTGCCCTGACCATTGTCATGAACGGGGAAAAGAATGTGGAAAGTGTCAAAATCAATGATAAAAATGTTATTGATCCGGAAGACACGGAAATGCTGGAAGATCTCATTGTCGCCGGCGTCAATGAAGCCAGTAAAAAAGTCGATGATCTTATGGCTCAGGAAATGAGCAAAATAACAGGTGGCATGAAGCTGCCGGGCATGTTCTGATGGATACGCCTCTGGACCGGCTGACAGAACAATTCCGCCGTCTGCCCGGTATCGGCATCAAGACAGCGCGCAAGCTGGCTTATTATATGGTACAGCAGCCGGAAGAAAGCGTGAATGCCTTTATCGGAGCTATCCGTGATGCCAAATCGCAGATGCATTTTTGTTCAGTCTGCTTCAATTTATCGAGCACCGATCCCTGCCCTATCTGCAGTGATCCCCGGCGCGATCACTCCATTATCTGCGTCGTCGAAACGCCGCAGGATGTGCTGGCTATCGAACGCAGCGGTGATTATCACGGCCTTTACCATGTCCTGCACGGTGCACTGTCGCCCCTCGACGGGGTAGGTGTCGATGATTTGCGGATCAAAGAACTACTGCAGCGCCTGCAGGATACAGAAGTCAAGGAAGTCATCCTGGCAACGGATCCGGACGTAGAAGGGGAAGCGACGGCCCTGTATCTGGCACGCCTGCTGAAGACGGCAGGCATCCGGGTTACCCGTATTGCCCGGGGCCTTCCCATGGGCGGAGATATTGAATATGCTGATGAGGCTACTCTGGCCGGTGCCGTAGCTAATCGGCAGGAAATGTGAGGACTTTATGGATTTCTACGGCATTGGCATCGGTATTGTCATTCTCGTGCTGGTGCATAAACTGATTCTGGCACCGCTTCGCCATCTTCTGGGAAACGTCGTTATCGGATTGCTGCTCTTATATGGGGTCAACCATTTCGGCTATCTCCTGGGCCTGGCTCATGTGCCTATTACTCTCATAACGGGAATTCTGGTCGGTATTTTCGGCCTGCCCGCCGTAGCTGTTCTTACGTTGTTCTATACGTTTTTCTGAAATTCCGAAAGAAGGAAATATGGTGCGAATCAAAAAATGGGCAGCAGCAGCCCTTGCTGCCGTCTTCGCTGCCGCAATCCTTTCTGGTTGTGGCAACAGCGTGACTACGAAAACGGAAAGTGTAACGAAATCGGACCATCCTGTGGCCCTGACACTCGATGCAAATATTACGGCCCTGCACATGACCAATGTAGTGCCTAAGCTTTCGGGCAAACTCGTCTCGACGCCCCTTACGGTAGGACAGGAGGTCAAAGCCGGCGAAGTAGTCGTACAGGTCGATTCGGCCCCATACCAACAGAGCGTCAGTGATGCCGAAGCACAGCTGGTAGCAGCGTCTTCTGCTGCCGCAGCGACTCCGGTATATCAGGCTCCGGCTGCCAGCAGTGGAGGTGACAGTGGCCAGCGGGCAAAGCTCGATGTCTGGTATAATGAAGGAGCTATTTCCAAAGTCGAATACAACCAGATGATGGCCCGTACGGCTCCTCCGGTTCAGTCTGCTCCTGTTCAGGAAGCCGCGCCGGCTGTCGATTCGGGGCGCATTGCCCAGCTGCAGCAGGCTGTCCAATCGGCCAGGGAAATGCTGAGCAACGCTACGATTTATTCGCCTATTGACGGGCGTGTCACCTCTGTAGCCGATAATCCGTCTGTTGCCGTTGCCGGCAATGTCCTGGCCACGATTCAGCAGATGACGCCGTTGGTAGCGACGTTTGCCGTACCGGAAGATTATATAGAGGCACTGCAGACTGCCAAGAGTAATGGCACGATCAAGGTATCTATCATTGCTCCGTCTGGCGAGTCGGAAACAGGTGAGCTGACCTATCTTTCTGAAGTGAAGGATCCGGCAACGGGCTCCTATATGGCCAAGATTACATTTAATAACGACAAGAATCTGTTCGTGCCCGGCGAATTTTATCATGTCCGCCTTTCGACACCACAGGAAGTATCCCAGATTACTGTACCCAAAACAGCTGTCAAGACGAAAGACAGTGGAGATTTTGTCTATATCGTTAATGACAAGGGGCTGGCCGATGCCAGGTCTGTCCTGACGGGGGATGAAGAAGCCGGACGGGTAGTCATCCTGAACGGCCTTAGTGAAGGAGAAAAGGTAGTCATTGATCCGCCCGATTCACTGGAAATCGGTATGAAAGTCAATACGTAGGAAGAAAGCAGGCGATTCCATGAATATAGAAGACACAGGTAAAAGAGGGCGGCAAAATAGTCTGCTCAAATCATTGGAAAAAAGTCTCGATGTCCTCGATATTTTTGTCGAATGCAATACCGGTCTGACTTTGAAAGAAATAGCGGCCCGGACTGACCTCAATACTTCGACGGCTTTCCGCATCGTCAATACACTGGAACGTCGTCAGTATCTGACGCGCAACGAAGCATCCAAACAGTACCGGCTGGGTCCGAAAGCACTGGCTCTGGGATATTCCTCCCATTGGACAGAAAACGTCGTGACCCTGGCTAAACCGTATCTGCGGCGGCTGCAGCAGATTTTCAATGAAACGGCCAGTATTTATGTGGCCGAAGGAGACAGTCGTATCTGCCTGGATCATGTAGAAAGCACCCATTCGTTGCGCCGCGTTATTCCCATGGGCGAATCGCTGCCTATCTATAAAGGTGCTGCCGGCAAAGTGCTTCTGGCCTGGGCTAGCAAGGCCGAACGGAACCGGGTCATCGTCCAATATGGCAATTTGTCGGAAAGTGAGTTTGCCTCTATCCGGCACAATGGTTATGCCATTACCCAGGATGAAAGCGAACACGGTCTGTTTGCTCTTTCCGTTCCGATTTTCAATTTTGAGGAACAAGTCATCGCTTCACTGACCATAGCCGGTCCGAGCATGCGGTTTTATGATTCTATCCGGCAGAAGATGCTCTTTACCATGAGCCAGTATGCCTATGAAATATCCTATTCACTGGGTTATCGCAAAGACAAAGATAAGGATAGATAAATGAATAGCGGAATGATAGGATCGAAGTGGCCGGAAAAATGGTATGAAGAAGATGTCTGTCAGGTTGCCCGGCATCTTCTGGGGGCTGTTCTGGTACACGTTACAGAGAATACAGTCTATGCCGGCCGTATCGTCGAGACCGAGGCTTATGGAGGAACATATCATGGCTGGCCTGATGATGCGGCCCACAGTTACCACGGCAGGACGGCCCGGACAGAGCCGATGTTCCAATCCGGAGGCTGCAGCTATGTCTATCAGATTTATGGCATGTATTACTGTATGAATGTTGTGACCGGTCGTGCCGGCAGTGGGGAAGCCGTCCTCATCCGGGCTGTAGAACCTCTTTCCGGTCTGGATGATATGTTCCGCAACCGTAACATGGATAACCGTACCCGGGGTCCGTATCATCTGACCAACGGACCGGGAAAACTCTGTCAGGCCATGGAAATCACAAAATCACAGAACAAGCTGGATCTCTGTGGCGATGAATTGTACATTGCTGAGCCGGTTATGCGCCAACCACTGCAGATAGCATGTTCTGCGCGCATTCATGTAGACTATGCCGAAAAAGGGAAGACTTTTCCCTGGCGTTATTATATTGAAAATAGTAAATTCGTATCCCGGCCATGAATCGATGGTACTTGAGGATCGGCGTTCATATACTTAGGGGGAGATTATTATTATTGAATTTAGAGAAATCCGTCTGGAAGATAAACCGATTATAGATGATTATTTTCAGCAGAAGCGGTATGAACAGGCTGATGCAACATTCATGACGCTGTTTGCCTGGCAGAAGCCCTATGAAATCCAGTGGGCTGAAGAAGACGATGTCATGTATATCCGTTCCGGCCGTGGCAAAAAGCAGTTCTGGATTCCGCCATTTGCCAAAAAAGACGGCAGCTTTTTAAAGGGCGTACAACGGATGCACGAATGGTTTGATGAACATGGCTATCCGTTCCTCATGAAAGGGGTAACGCCGGCAGCTGCCGAACGGATCCGGACACTCTGTGAAGACTGTTATGAATTTACGCCGGACCGGGATAACTACGAATACGTGTATCTCACACAGGACCTCATCAACTTATCAGGAAAGAAATTCCGTCAGAAAAAGAATAACCTCAATCATTTCCGCAATCAGTACATCGGAAACTGGGAATACGTGCCTATTACAGAAGAAATTTTTGATGAATGTATGGAAGCGGAAAAGACATGGTATGACCAGCATGAAGAACAGGATGACGATGAAGAACTTCTGGGTGAACGCCACGCCATCGAAGAAGTATTCAATAACTGGGAAATCCTTCAGCCGACGGGCGGCGCCATCCGCATGTATAATAAGATCGTCGCTTTTTCCATTGGTGAAATGCTCAATGATGATACGGCAATCATCCATTTTGAAAAGAGCGATCCCAATATCCGTGGCCTGTATCAGGTCATTAATCATGAATTTGTCGTTCATGCCTGGCCTCACACGACTTATATCAACCGGGAAGAAGATATGGGTATACCCGGTCTGCGTCATTCCAAGGAATCATACAACCCGCACCATTATGTAGAAAAATTTGATGTGACATTGAAAAAATAAAAACGGAGGCTGTCCCTGCATGACAGCCTCTTTCTTATAGAGAAAGGGGAGGTTTCTATGAATTTCCGTTTAGCTGGCGAACAGGACAGAGGGCTGGTGGAAAGTCTATGGGATTACTGTTTTGAACATCGGGAAGATCCGTTTTTCCAGTGGTATTTTAAAAATTTCTATAAACCGGAACAGGTTCTCATGGGGTTTCAGGGTGATCAGATGGCCTGTCTGACCCATCTCAATCCCTATACACTGAATCTCCGGGGCAGACAAGTGCAGACATCCTATATTGTCGGATTGGCAACGCATCCGGCAGCCCGGCGCGGCGGTGTCGGTGGCAAACTGCTCACGGCAGCCCTGGAAGAAATGAAACGGCGCGGTCATTATGTCAATATCCTCATGCCCAGCAAGGCCGGTTTCTATCAGCCCTACGGTTATGAATTATACTGTCATCAGTGGAAAGAAACGCTTCCTCTCGATGCTCTGCGCCCTCTTACGGACCGGACGCTCCACTATGGATTTATTACCAGCCCGGATGAATGGACTTATCTGGCGCCGGTATACGATGCCTATACGCGCAATCTTTCCGGTTATGCCGTCCGGGATGAACAGAGCTGGCGCAGCCATATCAGCGCCCAGCTGGCGGAAGGCAATATCGCCGTCTGCCTCGATGGAGACCGGGCGGTCGGATATCTCTTTTATCAGCTCGGTGAACCGACTATCGTAAGCGGGGAATTCGTGTATGCTACAGCCAGGGGCAAGAAGGGACTTCTGAATTATATCTATAACCACCGCTCACAGGGCGATACATTCCAGTGGAATGAAGGAATCCACGACCAATCATACCGTTTCTATCCCGATGGCAAACAGGGCCATGAAACGATGCCCTTCATGACCGGCCGTATTGTCGATGTCAAAGGAGCGCTGGAAGAACTGCCATACCGGGCGGAAGGAAGTCTGACATTCCGGACAGATGACCCTCTGGCCGATTGGAATACAGGGACATGGCGTCTGACTGTGCAGGATGGCACAGCCAGCGTAGAAAAACGGCCTGATGGAGAAATGACCGATGCTGTCATGCCTATTGGTACCCTGGCTCTCCTCGTATTTGGGGCGATGGACGTCGATGATCTCGTTTTCAACGAAAAAATACAGGGAACAGATCGGGCACTGGAAACATTGCAGGCCTTGTTCCCAAAAGAAAAATGCTATATCAATGAATGGTATTGATTACAGTCTTGTTCTCCTGCAGGACAGTGGTGATGAGCAGATATGCAGGAATAGTAATTGACTTTTATAAATCGGATGGGTATAATAAATCCGTGATGAATTACATAATTAAGACTCCAGTGGCGCTGGAGTCCGGGAAAAAGGAATGGCTGTTGTACGCTGATAGCGTGCGGCAGCCTATTTTTTTTGTTGGTTATTCATCATATGTCTATGTGTATTACAAACGCATGGATGTATCATTTTTTGTTTTTATGATAACAGGAGGTCTATCTATGGCTACAGAAGTCACGAAAGAATTTATCGTAGGCATGCCGAAAGCAGAATTACATTTGCACATCGAAGGTACTCTGGAACCAGAATTAAAATTAAAACTGGCTCAGAAAAATCATGTAGATATCGGTCAGACTACGATCGAAGAAGTACGGGCATCATATCAGTATGACGACCTGGCTTCATTCCTGGCTGTATATTATCCTGCCATGAATGTATTGCAGACAGAAGATGATTTCTATGATTTGGCCATGGAATATATTCATCATGCCGCAGAAAATAATGTCCGTCATGCTGAAATTTTCTTTGATCCCCAGGCACACACGAGCCGTGGTATCGCTTTTGAAACCTTCATCAACGGCTTATACCGGGCTACTGTCGATGCCCGGGCACTCAATATCGATGCCAGACTGATTATGTGTTTCTTACGGGATATGTCCCGTGAATCGGCCCGCAAAACGCTGGAAGAATCCCTTCCGTACCGCGATAAGTTCATTGGTGTCGGCCTCGATTCAGACGAACACAATAATCCGCCCATGAAATTTTTCAATCAATTTACCCAGGCCGAACAGTATGGCCTGCATCTTACGGCACATGCAGATATCGACCAGAAAGATTCTATTGAACACATCCGTGAACTGCTGGAAGTTATCGGCGTCGAACGGATAGATCACGGCACCAATATCGTTGAAGATCCGGATCTGGTTGCCTACGCGGCCAATCATCATATCGGCTTTACGACATGCCCGCTGTCCAATACGTTCGTACGGCCTGAAATGAAGGGACCGGAAGTACTGGAATTGCTCGATAAGGGCGTCAAGATCTCGGCACACTCCGATGATCCTGCGTATTTCGGCGGATATATCAGTGATAATTACTATGCCCTGGCAGATGCTTTCAACCTGACGAAAGAACAAGTAGTGATGCTGGCGCGGAATTCCTTTGAAACATCCTGGATCAGTAAAGAACAAAAGGCTATTTATATTGCCGAACTGGAAGAATATGCAAGAACCCATTAAGAAAATCGCAGTGCAACAGCGTGTCTATTTATTTATATAATGAGGGGTACATATTTTTATGTCTAGCAACCAATCTATGGGAATTTTGGATAAAGTCTTTCATTTATCTGAAAACAATACAACAGTAAAGAGGGAATGTCTGGCAGGTCTGACGACATTTGTCTCCATGGCGTATATTCTCTTTGTCAATCCGATTATCCTGGGAGATGCGGGTATGGATGCCGGTGCTGTTTTTACGGCTACGGCCTTATCAGCTATCATGGGCTGCCTGCTCATGGGTTTTTTGGCTAATTATCCGATTGCTATCGCCCCAGGTCTGGGTGACAACGCCTTCTTTACTTATTCAGTCGTCCTTGCCATGGGTATTCCCTGGCAACAGGCTATGGGCGGTGTTTTCATCGCGTCCATTTTGTTTACGCTCGTTTCCTTTTTTAAGATCCGGGAAATCATCATCGATGCGATTCCTCAGGATTTGAAATATGCTATGGCTGCTGGTATCGGCATTTTCATTTCCTTCGTGGGATTGCAGGGAGGCGGTATCGTCATTGGCGATCCTTCTTCTCTGGTAGCAATCGGGTCGTTTAAAGTTCCGACGACTTGGCTTACTATCTTTGGTGTTTTCGTAACGGCTATCCTCATGGCAAAGAAAGTGCCTGGATCCATCTTTTACGGTATCGTCCTGACGGCTGTCATGGGACTGGTGACACAGATAATACCGCCTCCGGAAAGCATTATTTCCATGGCGCCGAGTCTGGATCCGACGTTCGGTGTAGGCGTGACGAATATGGCGTCTATTCTTACAGATCCTCAGATGTGGGCCGTAGTGATCATCTTTTTCCTGGTGGCCTTTTTCGATACGGCTGGCACGCTCATCGGACTGGCACAACAGGCCGGAATTATGCATAATGGCAAAATGCCCCGCATCGGCCGGGCTCTCATGGCAGATTCTCTGTCCATGCTCGGTGGTGCTGTTATGGGAACGACTCCTACGGCAGCTTATGTCGAATCTTCGGCCGGCATAGCTGTCGGTGCCCGTACAGGCCTGACAGCCGTTGTCGTAGCGATTCTCTTCGCCTTTAGTATGATTTTTTCACCTCTTCTGGCCGTCGTTACGGCTCAGGTTACGGCTCCGGCCCTGATTATCGTCGGCGTTCTCATGACATCGTCTCTTAAGGAAATCCACTGGAATCAGTTTGAAATCGCCTTCCCGGCTTTCATGGTCATCATCGGCATGCCACTGACATTTAATATTTCGTATGGCATCGCCTTCGGGTTCCTGTTTTATCCAATCCTGATGACTATTGCCGGACGGCGCAGAGAACTCAATCCACTCATCTGGGTCATGTTTGTTCTCTTCCTCATTCTGTTGTATACGCTGACTATTCTTAAATTTTAAGGAGATTATACATGCTTACGAAAGAACTGTTATCTGATTATATCGATGCTGGTGCAGCCCGGATTAAAGCCGATATGGCTGTTATCGGCGGTACGCTGATCAATGTCAATACGGGTGAATACTATAAGGCAGACGTGGCTGTCTATAAAGGGAAAATCGTCGCCGTTGAAAGTGATATTTCTGACTATATCGATGAACATACGCAAAAAATAGACGCGACAGGAACCTATCTGGCTCCGGGACTTATTGACTGCCATATCCATGTAGAATGCAGCAAAATGAGCATGACACGTTTTGCCCAGGCCGTCGTTCCCCACGGTACGACCAGTATTGTCAGTGGTCTCGATGAATATATTTCCGTCATCGGCGTCGATGGGCTGGAAGCCATTTTCAAGGAAGTCGATGCATCTCCTATGAAAGTATTCTGGGCACTGCCTTATAAGACACCGTATACGATTCCCGTTTCGACCATTGCGTATAATGTGACAGCTAAAGATCATGCAAAATATCATCAGGATCCTCGCTGTTATGGTATATGGGAACTGGTACGTGAAGCTGTCCAGACTAAGGATCCGGATACGATGGAAGCACTCGTCCTGGCCAGAAAATATCATCGGCCTATTTTTGGCTGCAGTCCCCTGGCTAAGGGCAAGGCTCTCAACGAATATCTCATGAGTGGTGTTCGTGTCGATCACGAAAGTTATGACCACCAGGAATTCCTGGAAAAAGCCCGCAAAGGGATGCACACGATTATCCGGGAATCAGCAGTCACGAAATTCCTTAAAGAAAATGTCCGCGCTATTACCGAAGGCGCACCGGGCATAGCCCGTCATACCAGCTTTTGCTCTGATGATGTAAACGCCCGGGGCATTCTCAAAGAAGGTCATATCGACCATATGGTACATCTGGCCATCGCCGCGGGAATCGAACCGATGACGGCCATCCAGATGGCGACAATTAATGCGGCAGAAGCTTATGAAATCGACGACCGTGTCGGTTCTATTGCACCAGGCAAGGATGCGGATATCCTTCTCGTCGATCAGCCGGGGACTTTCCGTGTACAGACAGTCATCAGTAAGGGGATACTGGTGACAGAAAAGGGAGAAAATAAATTCGAGTATACTGTACCCAGACGGGATGATTCCCTGTTGCACACCGTACAGCATGCACCGCTGACGGCAGATGATTTTGCCTATCATGTAGATATGGATGAAGGAAAGGCTGTCGTAGAAACGATCAACAGTATCGGGCCGTTCATGCGCAGACGCCGTGACGTCGAACTGGATGTCCGCGGAGGTATTGTCCGTCCCAGTGCCGAAAAAGACGTGGCCCTCGTATCGGTCATTGAACGTTATGGCATAAATGGTAACATGTCCAAGGGTTTCATTTCCGGATGGTCATTTAAGAAAGGTGCTATTGCCACGACGGCGGCTCCTGACGATAATAACCTCGTCGTCGCTGGTGCCAATTATGATGATATGGCACTGGCTGCCAATACACTGATCGAACAAGGCGGGGGACAGGTCGTCGTCATTGATGGAAAGATTGTTTCGTTCCTGCCGCTGCCCATTGCAGGTATTGCATCAGACCTGACACCGGAAGAATTGGCACAGAAAGAAAATGAACTCGACGAAGCGGCCAAAGCGATTGGCAGCCGTCTCCCGGATCCGATTTTTTATCTGTCCTTCCTGCCCATCACGGCGATTCCTGACCTGGCAATTACCGATGGTGGCAACGTAGATTATACAAAGCTGTCTTACTTTGATCCTATCCTGGAATTGAAGGATAGATGATTTTTCTTAAGACATAGCTAAAAAGACTGTGCATGATATTTTCATCGTGCACAGTCTTTTTAGCTTATATTCCTGCTTAAATTTTTCCGTTCGAGTACCTATTATGGAGTTAATGATATATGAAATAGACGGCCGTACTGGTCAGGATACCGGCACCTATATATACGGCCATAAGGGTCAGGATGAGATGACGCCGGGCAGAAAATACGGGCCGGAATGCACCATGTATAGAACCGGCAAGCATGACATAGGTGTCACTTCCTGTTGCCGATACGTCCTGTCCGGCATGAGGTGTCGTCGTGCCGGGCAGTGATCCGGAAGTTGTGGGAGCCGGGTGGGAACCATGATAGGACAGGTTATTTTCGATGATTCCGTCAGGATTGGAGCGTATGTAGTCATGGACGTATTCCGTGTGGCCGTCCGGTGCGATACGCGTATAACCATTGACATGATGGTAACCCGATGGCGCTTTGATGAATCCGTCATGACTGACGGCGCTGTCGGGAGCAAAAGCCCCATCGTGGGTAAAGTCGCCAGATATACCGTCAGCTATGGCCCCGTCTACGGCAGCTGCTTTTAAGAAGGGGAGAATCAGGGCGATGATGACAAGGGGGATGCTTCCCATGATGCTAAGGGCTCCGGAAGCGGTATAGCCATTACGGTACAACCAGTACAGCAGCATCTGGAAAATAAAGGCAATGACTATAGCCAATGTTGTAAAAGCCAGACAGGTAAAAAAGAAAGCAGGCCTGTTTATCAGATGGAGTAGTGATTGAGGCAGGAGAAGCACAATCTGGCGCAGTCCACTAAAGATGTAATGGTATCCTGTATAGATCCATTGTATTTTAAAATACAGTGTCAAAGCCAGACCGTAGACGAACATTCCGGCAATGACGGCCCGCCAGTTTTTGAGGATAAAGCCGATACGGGCCAGAAATAAAACGACCATGATAATAAAGGCGACCGGTGCCAGAAAAGGAAAGGCCAGACAAATACCGGAGGCAATGACCGATACGACAACCATAGTCAGCAGCATGCGCCATGCCGTCAGAATGAAAAAGGCGCAAAAAAAGCCAATAATGACCATGGGATGATGGCCTTTGATAAAAATATACATGATAATGGAAAAAATAGCGATGGCACTGATTGCATTGTGCCATGTCAGAAGTTGGGATGAGACCCATTCGGAGCGCGTCATAGTTTGCTTATTCATATTATCCCCCGTTTATACTATAATCATTCCTATATTACGTGAGGTTATAGAAAAAAGCAAGAAAAAAGAGACTGGATACAGTCTCTTTTAGGATAGGAATGGAACATAAGCCTGCAAGGCAGGAAAAAACGCTATGTTCAGGCTTTTTACGATTTTGTTAGGATACTTCAGCGGATGAAATTGGTCATGACTTTGGCTTCCGTTTCCGGTGCGGAGATACCGGCCTTTTTACCGGCTTCAATGCACTTCAGTATCCACGCCATGTTGCGGCCTAGGACGCGCATGATTTGAAGACCTTCGGCATCCTGACGGACTTCATCAGGCGTATTGCCATGTACCATGGGCCAGTAGTTGGAAGCGACACTTACCATCTGATGATAGGCCAGGTATTTATTGAGGACATCGAGAGTAGCAGTCGTTCCGGCACGACGGGCAGATGCAACGGTTGCCCCAACTTTGTGTACGAGGGCCGCACCGGCTTTTCCGGCGAGCTGATCCATAAAGGAAACGATTTCTCCTGACGGGGAAGCCCAGTATACGGGAGAACCGATGACGAGACCATCGGCGGTCTTCATTTTTTCAGCAACGGCATTGATTGTAGCCGTATCCGGAACAGCATGGATGATTTCTGCATCAATTCCGTTTTCTTTCAGCGTATCAGCGACGACAGAAAGTGCCGTATAGGTGCAGCCCTTTTCGCGGCGGCTGCCATTGAGCAAAATAACTTTCATGAAAATCCCTCCTGTATGTCATTGCAAATTTTTATCAATTTTACATATCTACTATATCACGCAAAAGGCAAATAGTCAAACAAGAAAAATTAAATGGAATTGCAGAAAAATAAGGATGTTTTTTACTGCGAAAAAGTATATACTAAAAATAAAAGCTAGTACTATTATAATCGTATGTATCAAACAAAGAAGGTGAGTGTCATGGCCTATCGGGAATGTCCCGGATGCGGTTTTTTCTATGTCAGTGATGAAGAGGATACGTGTCCTGAATGCGGTTGGCCTGTGCCGCGGAAATGCCCGTTTTGTGGCAGTGAATATGAAAGCCGGGATGTTATCTGTCCAGGATGCGGGAGACAAATCAATACGTTCACCCATCAGGTACTACCTGAATCCGATGAAGGGACTGATGACTTTGATACAGGATATGACAGGGGCTTTGACATAGGTTTTGATAAAGGCTATGATTACGGCCATGACCGGGGGTTTGAAAAAGGGTTTGAAGCGGGCCGTAATAATGATCTGGCAGCTCTGGAAACTGTGCAGAAACGAAGACAGGACCGGAAAACGGGGCAGACTATGCAACAGACAGATACAGTTGTGACAGAAGATACAGAGGATGCTCCTACAGAGGAACCATCGGCGATGGATCCAACATCAGCACAGGAGACCCCGATGCCATGGATCTCCAAAGTGATTGGCGTCCTGCTCGTTCTCCTGTGTTTGGCTGTCGTCATCGCTATTATAGGACTGCAGCCGGTAGTCATTATCTTTGTTCTCCTTGTTTTATACGCCCTGCTCCGCTGAAGAATTCAGGTACTATGGAGCAAGCGCCATAATGTCGTACGGCTCATATTCAGTTTTTCAGCGATTTCTTTATACGTACAGCCGAACAGGGAATGGAGCTTTTGAATACCGGCACGGAAGTTTTTCAAATCGGTGACAGGTGTTTCCATCAGTGCCGGATATTGGAGATATAGATCTTCTTTTACATTGTTTTCACCGATGGCTTCCATCAGAAGCTGATAGCGGTAACGCAGGGTTGGACTGGCTGCTGTTTTTAGCTGCAGGGCATAGCGGATACTGACGCTGCGCAGTTCAATGATATTGCCGGGCCAGCTGTATGTGGTAAGCAGTTGTGTCATATGTTCACTGAGATGGGTATGCCGTTTTTGCGGCAGCTGTTGATGGACGTAGTTCACAAAGAGCTCACAGATATCTTCCGGCCGGTCCCGGAGTGGCGGCAATGTCAGACAATGAATAGACAGAAGCCGGCGCAGCCCTATAGGCAGCTGCCGGTATTCCTGATCGGTGGCTACTGTATAAAATAAAATATCCAGCACTACGGGTTCTCCGTTTTCCGGGGAGATGTATTGCTGTTTTGTCAGAACTTCCTGCAGGATAGCCAGGAGTCGCGGACCGGCCAGACCGGGATGAATGATAATGATACTGCCACCGGCGGCATGAAAAAAGAGACCGCTGTGTGTGTATCCGTTCTGTGTACGTCCATAAAGGGTGTAAACGGCCTGTTCGTCTGTTGTAGAAGAACAATCCAGTGTCATACAGGGATTGCCCGAACGGCGGGATGCATTGTGCAGGCAATGAGCCAGCTCTTCACCACCACAGCCGGCAGGACCGATAAGAGTGGTGGCGTATTCGATGGGAGAAATATGACGGCAAAGCTGTACAAGATGACTCATGACAGGTGAATACGCGGTGATTTTTTCCAGTTTATAAACCGGGGCAATAGTATACCGCTGTTGCTTCCGGTCTTTTTTTGTGTTGTGCGGGGTGGGATGAAACGTGAGGAGAACGCCACCAGCGTGAAAACCAATTGTGATGCGGCTGAAGACACAGCGCATCATGGTACCATTGATTACGTGGTAACTATCTTTCTGGCTGAGTCCGCTTTTCAGAAATGTATCCAAAGGCAGGTTGGGAAATATCTCTGTCAATGTCCGGCCACTGACCTGATGCAATGTCAGTCCTGTATAATTCTGCATGGTACGATTAAAAAATTCGATGACCTGTTCTGTATTAATAATGACGATACCAAGCTGGGTTGTTCCCAGTAACGATTCAGTAATGACACGATGGCGTCGTGCTGCATAGATTCTTTTTATCTGTTCACCAGCAGCCAGACAGGCATCGCGGATGGCTTCTCTTCCTGCATAGACGAGGAGTGATGCTTTGCCGGCTGCATCGGCTGCGTCCTGAGCAGCTGCCGGACCAATCAGTATATCGCATTGCGTTTTTCTGGCGATGGAATAAATCTGTGGAATCGCATCGTAAACGAGTTCTGTAAGACGGATCTTCATCAATTGCTGAAATACATCCAGATGCAGAGGGGCTGCGTGACGGTAACGCATGATGCCAATGTGCTGGTATCCCTGATCCAGCGCTGTGCGGATGGCCCGGAGATAATCTATATCCTGAACCTGAAAGGGAATGACGGGGTAACTGTAGTGGTTGGCAAATAGTGTTGCTCCGGCGGGACCAGCTACAAATATTTCACATCCCTGACGGATTGCTCTGGTGACGCAGGCATCCTGATCGGCCAGGCCGGCTTCAATGACGATATATTCGACTCCTGTGTCAGGTAACTTGCGAATGACATCATGGACTATGTGAAGAATACGGCTGTAGGCCAGTACACAGATACGGAAGGAACGGGTATCAGCTGAAAATGACATGTAAGTCTCCTTTCAAAATAGTCCTGTAAAACCGAATTATATGAAAATTATGGGAGAAAAAATAATAGAAAAATATATATATGTTTCAATTTAGGTAAAATATAGCATTTTTTGAAACAAATAACAATAGATTACCTTTGTTTACTCATAAATTGGCAGATAAGATAAAACCATGTACAATCAAAGAACTAAAAGAAATACGATATCAGAAAGGATGAATGGAACCTATGGATAAAATGCAGATACGACAGCTTTTACAGAATACCCGGTCTGTTTGTTCTATCTGGCCCGATTACATCATGGTGACAGACGCACTGAGTGACAAAACGATAGATGCCATTCTGTCAGAACCGACGATTCAGAGTGAGAAAATCATTGTTTGTATTGACCATGATACGCCTAATAGCTCCATCGATATAGGTGCCAGACAGCGCCGGCTGATTCGCTGGGCTGTAGAAAAAGGGTTGGCTATAGAATCGTGCCAGGGCATCGGGTATATTCGTTTAATAGAAAAATATGTACAAGAAGGACAGATTGTTGCTGGTACTGGGAGTCATATGGCCGGCCTGGGATCGGCAGGGGCCCTGGGAATTACTGTTTCGGAAGAAGTATTGCCTTCTGTCGTATCGGGTGGGCCCTTACAGCTTATTAGTCCAACTGTACAGCGTATTGCCATACGGGGCAGCATGGCTGAAACTGTATCTGCACAGGATGCGGCACTGGCATTACTGAAAATGTTGAAACAGAATGGAAGGACAGGAGATCTATTCCTTTTTGCAAAGAAGGATATGGCGGTTTTTTCACAAGATCAGTGTTATGATTTCTGCCATCTTCTGCAGCAGGCCGGGGGAATCAGTGCCATAATCATGGATACAGAACAAGCTCCTTCTATGACGTTCGATGTATCGGATGTATGCCCTCTTGCCGTTCAACCGGGAAATCAGACTCATATCGTCCCCCTGCAGGAACAGGTACCTGTTCCTGTGCAAGAGGTATTTATTGGTGGTTGTCGAGGCGGTAAATTATCCGATTTACGAGCTGCTGCCTCTGTTCTCCAGGGGAAACGGATTGCTTATCGTCTGCGCCTGATTGTCGCGCCTGCAACGAGTACTGTGTACCTGCAGGCTTTGCAGGAGGGTCTGATTGATATTTTCCTGGATTCCGGTGCCATCGTCATGAATCAGGGGTGCAGTGTCTGCTGGGGCCGGGCGCAGGGAATACTTGACGCGGGTGAGACCCTGGTTTCTACGGGATCCTATCACTATCCCGGCTGCTCCGGGGATGTATCGGCAAAGGTCTATCTGACATCACCGCAGGTGGCAGCCAGGTGCGCCCTGAGTGGCATTCTGCAGGAATAGGAGGTGTTTGCATATGGAAATGCGTTTTGAAGGACGAATATGGAAGTTAGGGGATGATATTGATACGGATATCATCATGCCGACCCAGTGGCTGACACTGGATACGATGGACGAAGTCAAAAAACACGCCTTTGAACCACTGCGGCCGGAACTGGCAGCTGCGATAAGACCAGGAGATATTATCGTGGCAGGACATAATTTCGGCTGTGGATCTTCCAGGGAACAGGCTCCGGAAGCGTTGAGTGCATTGAAAATCCGCTGTATTATTGCAAAATCATTTGCCCGGATATTTTTCCGTAATGCTATTAATAACGGACTCTTATTGATTGAATGCAATGAACTGGCAGATCATGTCGTTGAGGGTGATGTCGTAACCGTAGAAATAAACCGGTACGTGTCTTGTCATGGGAAGAAATATGATATTCCCCACATACCGGATAATATTTTTCAGATTATTGAAGACGGCGGCCTTGTCAAAAGTATGCAGAAACGCAATGGAATCATAAAGGGGTAAGAAAGGAGAGACACATATGGAAGCGACAAAAAGACTGCAGATTTTGAATATGGACTGGCCTTATTTCATACTGGCTTTTGTTATTCTCAATCTGGCCCTTTTCTTTAAATTTCTACCGGGAAGTCTGGCCGGTGTATTGCCATTGCTCATCGTATACGGTGAAGCATTCCGGTTCATTGGCGACCGCATTCCTATCGTCAAAGATTATCTGGGCGGCGGATCCATTGTTGTATTATTTGGTACATCAGCTATGGTGATGTATGGATTGGTGCCGGATGATTTTGCCAAAACCTGCAAAACGTTTATGACCGGGACTTTTATTAATTTTGCATTGGCAGCTCTCTGTTGCGGCAGTATTTTTGGCATGGACCGCAAATTGCTTATCAGAGCTGCTATCCGGTATTTGCCCTGTATCATAGGTGGCTTTATCCTGGCCATCCTTTTTGGCGGTGCAGCGGGACTTCTCTTTGGAAATATTTTTTCAGAAACGACATTGTTTATTTCCGTCCCCATCATGGGAGGAGGGACATCGGCTGGTGCCGTTCCACTTTCCCAGATGTTTGGTGAAATCATGCAGCGCGATGTAGGTGAATTATTAGCCCTGATGACGCCGGCTGTAGCATTGGGGAATGCGTTTGCCATCATTGCAGCAGGGCTTCTGGACCGTCTTGGAAAAATACATCCCTGGATGACGGGAAACGGTCATATTATGCGTGACGAAGGAAAACAGGCAGAATCCGAAGAAGCAAAAAAAGAGGAACCAGTAACGAATTTATCTGTCTTTGCCGTCGGTATGACTTTTGCCGGTATTTTCCTGGCTCTGGGTATGTTGATTCAACGGTTCATTCCGAGTATTCATGCCTATGCCTGGATGATTCTGTTAATGATTGTTGTTAAAGTTCTGGGAATATTGCCAGCTAACATTGAACGATATTGCGCTCTTTGGTTCCAGTTCTTCATCAAAAATTTCACCAATACCCTTCTGGCCGGGCTGGGCTTTGGTCTGATCAGCCTGAGTGCCGTCATTCCTGCTTTGACGCCCAGTTATGTAATCATTGTAGCCGCAGTCGTATTAGGTGCCATCGTCGGAGCAGCTGTTGTCGGCTGGTTTGTCGGGTTCTATCCCATCGAAGCCGCTATTACAGCCGGCCTCTGTATGGCGAATATGGGCGGTTCCGGTGACATTGCTACACTTGGTGCCTGCAAAAGAATGGAACTCATGCCTTTTGCTGCCGTTTCATCCCGTCTGGGCGGTGCCCTCGTATTGATTGCAGGCAGTGTTATTTTATCCTTTGTCTTATAGTACGGAAGGAGACTGCTATCATGGGACATACATTAGCAGAAAAAATTCTGATGCATAATACAGGCGTAGCAGACTGCAGACCCGGTGACATCGTCATCACTCATCCGGACTGCGTCATGTTTCACGATATCTATACGACAAATGTATACCGGAAGTTCAAGGAAATGGGATTTACTAAATCCTGGGATCCGGAAAAAGTCATCATTATGTTCGACCATCTGCTTCCGACCTGCCTTCCCCTCGATGGGGATCACCTGAAATACGGATATCAGTTTGCCGAAGAATTCGGCGCCCGCAAAGTCCATGCCGGCGACGGCATCTGCCATCAGCTTATGCCGGAACTGGGATATGCCCGGCCTGGTGACGTCGTATTTGTCACTGATTCCCATACGACAACCTACGGTGCTGTCAGCGCTTTTTCTACGGGTATCGGCTACACGGAAATGGCTGCCGTCCTGGGTACAGGAGAAATGTGGGTCCGCGTACCGTCAGCCATTAAAATCCAGATAGACGGCACACTGCCGGACGGAGTCTGCTCCAAAGACATCGCCCTGCGCATCCTGGGAGATCTGAAAGCTGCCGGCGGCACCTATAAATCCCTGGAATTCTGTGGCTCTACCATCGATGCCATGCCCGTTGACGAACGGCTGACCATTGCCAATATGGCCGTCGAATGCGGTGCCAAAGTCGGACTGTTCGCACCGACAAAAGAAAGTTGTGCTTACAGCAACGTAAAATATGATGATGTATCGTGGCTCCATTTTGATGACGATGCAGAGTACGAAAAAGTGCTGACGTATAAAGCTGAAGATATGGTACCGTATATTGCGGCCCATCCGTACGTAGATAACGTCAAACCGCTGTCCGAACTGGAAGGAATGAAAGTAGATAAAGTATTCATCGGTTCCTGTACGAATGGAAGGCTGCAGGATCTGGCAGCTGCCGCCCGTGTACTGAATGGACGTCATATTGCACCTCATATCGAACTGCTCATCACACCGGCATCGCGGTCCATTTTTAAACAGGCCATTGCTCTGGGATACATACAAACATTTATTCAGGCTGGAGCTATGGTTACTCATCCCTATTGCTCGCTCTGTGAAGGCAGAAGTGGCGGGTTATTGTCTGATGATGAAGTATTACTTGGAACGAATAACCGGAATTTCCTGGGCCGTCTGGGCAGCCCGAAGTCCAAAACATACCTGGGTTCACCAGTTGTAGCGGCTGCCACGGCTGTTGCTGGTCATTTAATACATCCCGCTGATTTAAAATAGGAGAGATACTATGGAATTTAATATACAAGAATGGAATGGCGTGTCATCTACATCGTTATCAGATGCCATGGAAGGATGCCAGACGATGGCTGCTGCTATTAAACCACTGGATAAACGGATGACCGTTACAGGACCGGCTTACACCATACAAATCGTTAAAAATGATTGTTCTGTTGTATTTAAGGCATTGCGGAAAGCTCCCAAAGGCGCTGTCCTTGTCATCGCTGCCCATGGAACAACCGATGCAGCGTTCCTGGGAGAAATTGTCGTGACTATTGCCAGAAAACAGGGGCTGGCAGGTATCGTCATTGATGGATGTGTTCGTGATAGTCAGGCCATTGCCAGTGGTGATTTTCCTGTTTTTGCCCGCGGTATCACGCCGAAAAGTCCCTCTGTCAATTATCTGGGACGAGTACAACAGACGGTCGTCTGTGCCGATACGCTTATCCGTCCCGGAGACATTATTTATGGCGATGCTGATGGTGTCGTCGTCATTCCTGCCGATAAAACGGCAGAAGTCCTGAAAAACGCAAAGGCTAAAGAAGAAAAAGACCAGTGGAAAATGGCTGCTGTTATTCCTGATCCGGCCGCACTAGATGAATTTCTTGCCAAAGCCTGTGGAGAAAGGTAAGTATAGAGACGAAAAAAGACTGTTTTTACCGATTTATTATGCTAAAATGGTAAAAACAGTCTTTTGATTTATATGTTGAGGGAGTGATGACTCATGAAAATCATGGTAACGGGAATTGGCGGTATCGGTGGATATATGGCATCTTTTTTGTGTGCCTACTATGATGATGTGACTCTGATTGCCCGCCGCAAGCGGAAAGAATCTCTCATAGAAAAAGGTCTTATTCTGCACAGTGATTTTTTTGGTGAACACGTAGCTCATCCGAAAGTAACCGATGACCCGTCGTCGTGCGGCATTCAGGATGTGATTTTTGTCTGCGTCAAGAATTATTCCCTACCGGCAGCATTACAGGCCGTGATCCCCTGCGTAGATGATCATACGATGATTGTCTGCATGCAGAACGGCGTCGATCATAGTGAGGTAGCCCGGTCTATTCTGCCGAAGGGAAAAATTATGGATTCGACTATTTACATTAATACAGAAGCCCAGGCCGATTTTTCAATCCGTCAGTCCGGGGCCTTTGCCCGCATGTATATCAGCAGTGCTGAAGGGGAATACAGTATAACTCTCCATGATCTTCTCGATCATCCGGGGCTGAAAATACGATATGCCGACGATATCCGCGTCGAAGTGTGGAATAAATTCATCACCAACTGCGCCATTAACGTGATTACGGCCTATTATGAAGACACCTTTGCCGGCGTATTTGCCCGTCCGCAGGGAAAAGAAGAATTCTATACGCTCCTACACGAGGCCTATACGATTGGGAAGGCTCAGGGAGTTGATCTGGCCGATGACCTGGTCGATACGATTTATCATCGCGTCATAGGCCAGAAAAATCAGAATGTAACCAGCTCCCTTGCCCACGATGTCATGGCCCGCCGGCCCAATGAACTGGAAACGTTCAGTGGCTATCTCGTAAAGACAGCAGAGAAACTGGGAATAGACATTCCCTTGTCAAAGATATTTTATGAAGCGTTGAAAGAACGGACTTCTTCTGAATAACGGGTCTGTTTACTTGCTTTCAAAGAAGGCTTTATAAGCCAGGTATCCGCTATAGGCATCAGATTTGGCGACGATTTCCAAGGGAGCGTGCATGCTGTGCATGGCGACGCCGCAGTCTACGACATCGCAGCCCCAGTCGGCCATGATATAGGCGATGGTGCCGCCACCGCCCTGATCGACTTTTCCCAGTTCCCCAATCTGCCAGGGGACATCGGCGGCGTTAAAAATCTGGCGTACCTGGGATAAAAATTCTGCATTGGCATCGTTGCTGCCGGCTTTTCCGCGGGCTCCGGTGTATTTGCAGAGGCATATGCCATAACCGAGCCGTGCCGCGTTTGTTTCTTCATAGGCATCGGCGAATACAGGGTCCAGGGCAGCGCATACGTCGGCGGATAAGACCTGGCTGTTCCGCATGGTCCGGCGCAGCCATAGTTCTTCTGTATGGCCCTGTAATGCCAGGAGTTCGGCAACGAAATCAGGGAAAAATGCCGAGTGGACACCGGTATTGCCGACGGAACCGATTTCTTCCTTGTCAGCAAACAAGGCTACCTGCGTCTTAGTGCCGGCATGGGCTGTGAGGATGGCTGCCAGATTGCCATACGAGCATACCCGGTCATCGTGGCCATGGCTCATAATCATAGAACGGTCCAGACCGACATCGCGGCTCTTAATGGCCGGAATGATTTCCAGTTCGGCGCTGGCGAAATCTTCTTCTTCGATACCGTATTTCTTTTTCAGCAATTCCAGAACGGCCGGCTTTGTTTTTTCCTCTTCACTATTAGTCCCGACGAGGGGCATGAGCATTTCCCCGCTGATGGCTTCGGAAAGTTTTTTGGCTGCCT
This sequence comes from Megasphaera sp. UBA4382, assembly GCF_002391155.1. Classification (NCBI taxonomy): domain Bacteria; kingdom Bacillati; phylum Bacillota; class Negativicutes; order Veillonellales; family Veillonellaceae; genus Megasphaera; species Megasphaera sp. UBA4382. The sequence goes on from NZ_DGRS01000062.1 coordinate 33,410, forward strand.
GGTCTTTGCCGAGGTGGGGGAGCAGGTCATTGATGAAAAATACCGGGTCGTCAGGGTCTTCACCGATAGAGACGTCGATGCGCCGTCCGTCAGCTGTATAGACGACGCCAATCAGGGAAAGAGGCAGGCAGACCCACTGATATTTTAAAAGACCTCCGTAATAATGGGTCTTGAAATAGACGATGCCATTTTTTTCCGTAACGGGCATGGCTTTCAGGTCGAGACGGGGGCAGTCGATATGAGAACCAACGATCTTCATCCCCTGGGAGACAGGTTCTGTGCCGATGACGGCGAGGATGACGGACTTGCCTTTCTGATTCCAGTATACTTTGTCACCGGCTTTAAGGGAGGTATAGTCGCTGAGCGGTCTGAAACCGGCAGCTTCAGCCTGTCGGATGATTTCTGCATTGGCCAGCCGTTCTGTCCGGGCCGTGTCGAGAAATTGGCGGTACTTTTTGCTGTATTCTTCCATTTCCAGGCGCTGTTCTTCAGAAAAACGAGCCCAGACGCTGTTTTCTCTATCAAATGCTTTCATTTATATTCCTCCTTATGGTATAATTAACCAAAATGGCGGGACAGCCATTTTTACATTATGCATGTATTCATGTCTAATATTACTATTATAGTGATATTTCCTGAAAAATAAAAGGGGGAACAGGAAAATGACACAAGATATGATAAAACAGTTAGTTGAAAAATATACGCCCCACGTATGTGAGCTCCGCCGTACGATTCATGCCCACCCGGAACTTTCATACCATGAAGAGGGGACGGCGGCCCTGGTAGCTGCGGAATTCCGCAGTCTTGGATTAGAAGTGCATGAAGAAGTAGGTGGAATACATGCTGTCGTGGGTATTCTCCACGGCGGGAAGGGAAAGGGGCTTACGATTGCCCTGCGGGCTGATATGGATGCCCTGCCGGTCACGGAAGAAACGGGATTATCTTTTGCTTCAGAAACACCCGGTATCATGCATGCCTGCGGCCATGACGCCCATACATCGATTCTCCTCGGCACGGCCCGTGTTCTCACGGCGATGAAAGATACCTTTGCCGGTACGGTTATTTTTATTGGCCAGCCGGCAGAAGAAAAATCTCCCGATGGCGGGGCTAAAGCCATTGTCAAGTCGGGAATCCTCGAAGGTACTGATGCCGTGTATGGCCTTCATGTGTGGCCCGGACTTCCCACTGGTCAGGTCGGGATTCTGGCCGGTCCTATGATGGCGGCTTCAGATCACGTGACGGTCACTATCTGTGGCAAGGCCAGTCACGCCGCTATGCCGCATCGCGGTACCGATGCGATAGTGGCGGCCGGTCAGTTTCTGACGGCAGTACAGAATATCATCAGCCGTCAGATCAACCCACTCTATCCGGCAGTACTCACCTTTGGCACTATCCACGGCGGCACGCGCTATAATATCGTGGCTGATGAGGTCGTCATCGAAGGAACCTGCCGGACTTATCACAAAGAAGCTCAGGATATGGTGGAAGATAAGCTGAAGCGTCTGCTGAGTGGCCTCGATACGATGCTCGGCACGGACAGTACGCTTCAGTACGACCGAGGGTATGATGCGGTCTTTAATGATGCAGAACAGGCAGAGTTTATCAAGGATGTCGTGCGCACCCGGTTTGGGGGGGATGCTCTGGGAGATGTAAGGGAACCGGCTATGACGGCAGAAGATTTCTCCGGCTATCTCAAAGCGTATAACGGTGCTTTTTTGTGGCTCGGGGCAACGGCTCCGGGAAAACCTGTGTGGCCGCTCCATAATTCTCATTTCGCTGCCGATGAAAACTGCCTGCCTTTTGGGATGGAGCTCATGACATCGCTCACGCTGGCAGCGCTTTCCAATCAGGATGCTGGCATCATTGCACCGGATGCGGCGCATAAAGCATAGATAAGTTAGAAAAAAATCATAAATAAAAAAGGAAATCGCCTCCTCATCACGAATATATATAATAACGTGATTTTTAGGAGGCGATTTATTTATGAAAGAATATGCTAGTGACAAGATCCGCAACGTGGCTGTACTCTCCCATGACGGAGCCGGCAAGACGGCCGTCGTCGAATCCCTGTTGCTTGCCTGCGGAGCCGTTGATGCCGTCGGTGTGGGCAAGGACAACAAACACATCATGGACTTTGAACCGGAAGAAATCAAGCGTAATGTGACGATCCAGCTCGGTATCGCGCCCTGTGAATGGCAGGGATACAAGCTGAATTTCATCGATACGCCGGGGTATTCCGAATTCTGTGGTGAAGTCCGTGCTGCCCTGCGGGCTGCTGATGGTATCCTCATGGTCGTTTCGGCCGATGCCGGTGTAGAAATGGATACGGAACGCGCCTGGGATTACGGCGTAGAACTACAGCTGCCGCGCATGATTTATGTCAATAAAATGGATGCTGAAAACGCCGATTTCTTTGGCTGCCTCGAAAAGATGCGCGCTGTTTTCGGCAAATCCATTATGCCCCTTCAGATTCCGATCGGAGAAGGCAATGATTTCCGTGGCATCATCGATGTCTGCAAAATGATTGCCTGGGAATGGAAAGAAGGCAAGGCCGAAGAAATCAAAGTGCCGGCAGAATATATGCCTAAAGCCCGTGAAGTTCGTGAAATGTGCATGGAAGCCGCTGCAGAAGGCGACGACGAACTGCTGGAAAAATACCTGGAAGGGGAAGAACTGACCATCGACGAACTGCGCCAGGGCCTGCGCCAGGGCATGCTGACCGGCCGGGTATGCCCGGTCATGTGCGGCAGTGCAGTCCATCATATCGGAACGACGGAACTTTTGGGGCGCATCATCCGCTATATGCCGGACGCATCCCAGAAGGTCATGATGGGAACGGATAAAAAGACGGGCGAACCGGTTATGGTATATCCCAACAAGCTGTTTACGGGATTTGTATTTAAGACACTCATCGACCCCTTTGCCGGGAAACTGAGTTATGTCCGCATTTTCTCCGGCGAACTCAAAGAAGGGGATAAGCTGTATAACGTGACCCAGGATACGGAAGAAAAGCTGGGCAAGATGTTTACCCTGGTCGGCAAGGAACAGGTACCGGTCAAAGACGCCATTGCTGGTGATATCGTCGTCATTCCGAAACTGGCTCATGCCCGTACAGGTGATACTTTTGCTACGGCAGAATTCCCTGTTGAATATGATCCAATCCGCTTCCCCAATCCGCTCCATACGGTCGCCATGGTTCCGGAAAAGAAAGGCGACGAAGAAAAACTGATGACGGCTCTTTCAAAAATCAGTGAAGAAGATCCTACCTGCCAGGTGGAAAAGAATGCCGAAGGCAAGCAGATACTCGTCCGCTGCATGGGCGACGTCCATCTGGAACACATCATGAATAAGATGGAACGCAAATACGGCGTCAAAGGTATCCTCAAACCGGTATATATTCCGTACAGGGAAACCATCAACGGCGTTACGGAAGTAGAAGGCAAGCATAAGAAGCAAAGTGGTGGTCATGGTCAGTACGGTCATGTCAAACTCAAACTGGAACCCCTTACCAATGGGGAAGACTTCGAATTTGTCGACGCCATCTTCGGCGGGGCTGTGCCGCGCCAGTATATCCCGGCTGTCGAAAAGGGCGTAAAAGAAACGTTGGAAAAAGGACTCATTGCCGGGTATCCTATGATCCACGTCAAGGTCACACTGGAAGACGGGTCCTATCATCCTGTCGATTCGTCGGAAATGGCCTTTAAAGTAGCGGCAGCACTGGCGCTGAAGAAAGGCGTGCCCGAAGCGAAACCGGCTATTCTCGAACCGGTGTATAATGTCGATGTCATCGTGCCGGAAGAATATATGGGTGATGTCATGGGCGACTTCAGCGGCCGCCGCGGACGGATCCTCGGCATGGAACATCATCCCAGCCATAAGAACCTGATTGTAGTCAAAGCGCAGGTACCTCTGGCCGAAATGAGCGGCTATGTGACGATTTTGCGCTCCATGACACAGGGGAAAGGTACATTCAACATGTCCTTCTTTGATTATGAAGAAGTACCGAAAAAGACAATGGATGAAATCATTGCCGCTTCACAGGCTGGTAAGGAAGAATAAATCCCTCCTCACGTATCCTCGCCGCATATTGTGTGCGGCGGGGATTTCTTTTGGGTAGTGAAATCATAGTAATACTGATTTTTTTTAATGGAAGGAGAAAATATCATGGATGTAATGCAAGAATATGCCGATAAGAAAAAAACGCCGGAACAGATTGCCGCCTGTGTGGAATCGGGCTGGTCCTGTTGTTCTGATATTTCAGGAGCCATCCCGCCGGTCCTGGCCGATGCTCTGGGAAAACGGGCCGCTGCCGGGGATATACAGGATGTGACCTGTCATACTCTGCTCGATGTGACGCCTCTGGGGACCTTATCTTCCGAAGCCTATCCGAATATTACGCCTATTACCTGGTTTTCCGGCGGGGGACTGCGCAAAGCTGCCAACGAAGGACGCTGCGACATTATGCCCTGCTATTACCACGATGCGCCGGGGTTGTTTGAGCGATATATCGACATTGATGCGTTCTTTGCCCAGGTATCTCCTATGGATAAGCACGGGTATTTCAGTACCAGCCTGAGCGGTTCCTGCAGTGCTGCCATGATCCGGAAAGCCCGCCATATTTATCTGGAAGTAAATGATCAGCTACCGCGGGTACTCACGGCGCCGCAAATCCATATTTCACAGGTCGATGGACTGTGTGAAACGTCCCATGCCCTGCCTATCGTGCCGCCGGTACAGATTGATGAAATCAGCCGTACTATCGGCGGTTATATTGCCGAAGAAGTGCCTGACGGAGCGACATTGCAGCTTGGTATCGGCGCTGTACCAGAAGCCGTGGGTCTGGCCCTCAAGGATAAGCATGATCTGGGAATCCATACAGAACTGTTTACAGACAGCATGGTAGAACTCATTGAATGCGGGGCTGTCACCAATACTAGAAAACCGATTCACCGGGGAAAGACTGTGGCAACCCTGACCTTTGGTTCTCAGCGTATTTACGATTTTATTGATGACAATCCGGCATTTCTCATGTTACCTGTCGATTATGTCAATGACCCGGCAGTCATCGCCCGCCATCCGGACTTTATTTCTGTCAATGCGGCTATTGAAGTTGATTTCTTTGGTCAGGCCTGCTCTGAATCGACAGGAACGCGGCATATATCTGGTACAGGTGGCCAGGCTGATTACGTGCGCGGTGCCATCTGCTCACCGGGCGGAAAAAGCTTTATTGCTTTCCCCTCTACGGCAAAAGGAGGCACTATCAGCAAAATCGTGCCGACACTGACGCCGGGAGCCATCGTTTCGACGAGTAAGAATGATATTGATTACGTCGTTACAGAATACGGCATCGCCAAATTACGGGGGAAAACCCTTTCTCAGCGGACAAAAGCCCTGATTTCCATTGCCCATCCGAAATTCCGGGAAGAGCTGACCTTTGCTGCTAAAAAAATGCATATCCTGATCTGATATGCGAGCATTGCGTATAACACACAACATGAATATGGATTTTGCATAGATATCTTGCGTAAAACGTTTTAATAAGCCATACTGTACATGTGAATTTTAGAACAATATCTCTGTTGTGGTTGATGCGGTACAGACCGCATATATTGTGAAAGGTTTGGTGAACAGAATGTCAGAATGGACGGATATGTATAAACAAAAACTGACGACTCCGGAACAAGCAGTTACCCTTGTAAAAGACGGCGACTGGGTCGATTATGGCATGACGACTTCCCAGCCGGTACTGCTCGATAAAGCACTGGCGGGCCGCAAAGATGAGTTACATGATATTAAAGTACGGGAAACCATGTCCCTGTTTCCCCGCCAGGTATGCGAATGCGACCCCGATTGCGATACTTTTACCGTCATGAACTGGCATCTCAGCGGATATGACCGCAAGCTGGCAGCACAGTCACGCATGTTTTTTAATCCTATGTGTTTCCGTAATGAACCGTCGATTTACCGCAATATCATTGATGTCGATGTGGCGATGATTACTGTAGCGCCTATGGATAAACATGGCTATTTTAACTTTGGCCTTTGTGCGGCCGTGACCGAGGCTATTACGAAAAAGGCTAAAAAAGTCATCGTCGAAGTCAATCCGCATATGCCGCGCTGTCTTGGCGGCCGTGGGGAAGCCATCCATATTTCTGACGTCGATGCCATCGTCGAAGCGCCGGATGTGCCAGTGCCGACTATTCCTTTCGTCCTTGGAAACGATATCGATCAGAAAATCGCTTCTTATATCGTTGAAGCCATTCCCGATGGGGCAACATTGCAGCTGGGCATTGGCGGGCTGCCTAACAGTGTAGGTGCTATGATTGCCAAATCGGATTTGAAAGATCTGGGCGTCCATACAGAAATGCTCGTCGACGCATTTTACCTTATGGCTAAGGAAGGCAGACTGACGAATAAAGTCAAAAACCTGAACCGTGATAAAGGGGTCTTTGCCTTTGCCCTTGGTTCTCAGGATTTATATGACTGGGTAGATGACAATCCTGCTCTGGCAACCTTTCCCATCGATTATGTAAATGATCCGGCTGTTATCGGACAGATTGATAATTTTATTTCCATCAACAGTTGCATTGAAGTAGACCTCTATGGCCAGGTATCGGCCGAATCCATGGGGACCCACCAGATCAGTGGCAGCGGCGGCCAGCTGGACTTCACCGACGGTGCCTACCGGTCCAGAGGCGGTAAGTCCATCATCGCCATGCACGCGACCCATACGGATAAAAAGACCGGTACGGTTACGTCCAATATCAGCCCCATCCTGAAAGCCGGTACGACTGTCACCGATCCCCGTTCCCAGACGCACTGGATTGCGACAGAATATGGCATGGTCAACCTCATGGGTAAATCGACCTGGCAGCGCGCAGAAGCCCTCATCGGCCTGGCACACCCCGATTTCCGGGACGAACTCATCAAAGAAGCGGACAAGATGCATATCTGGCGCAAGAGCAATAAACGGTAATTAGTGTTAATTTTACAGAATCTGACAGAGACTGTAACAAAATGAGCTTTTAGGGCTCTTTTGCTGCAGTCTCTATACATTTGCTTTAAAATTCCTCCTAAACGGCCCGGCAAGGCGCTTTTTTGCTATTTGGGTTATTTACCTATCTATTTCCTCTGATTTTTGGTATAATAGTACAGATGCTCTATATATAAGTATATATAAGCGATTATTTTTTTATTATATATGAGGTGACATTGTGGACGAACAAAACGTTGACAAAATTTTGCCGGTTTGTCTGGAAAGTGAAATGCAGACCTCGTACATCGATTATGCGATGAGTGTTATCATCACGCGTGCCCTGCCGGACGTGCGCGATGGGTTGAAACCTGTTCACCGCCGTATTTTGTATGCGATGCACGAAGCCGGCATGACGCCGAACAAGCCATATAAGAAATCAGCACGTATCGTCGGTGAAGTTTTAGGTAAATATCATCCCCATGGTGACAGCTCGGTATACGATGCAACGGTCCGCCTGGCCCAGGATTTTTCTACCCGTTATCCCCTGGTAGATGGTCACGGCAACTTCGGTTCTGTCGATGGTGATTCGGCGGCTGCTATGCGTTATACAGAAGTCCGCATGGCCAAGATTACCGGCGAAATGCTGGAAGATATCGACAAGGATACGGTCGATTTCATGCCTAACTATGACGGGTCTCTCCAGGAACCGACGGTCCTTCCTTCTAAAATCCCGAATCTGCTGGTTAACGGCTCGGCTGGCATTGCCGTCGGTATGGCGACGAACATCCCCCCACATAATCTGGGTGAAGTCATCGACGGCTGTGTCATGCTCATCGATAACCCTGAAGCCAGCCTGGAAGAATTAATGACGAAAATCCAGGGTCCTGATTTCCCGACGGGCGCTAAAATCATGGGCCGTGACGGCATTATCAAGGCGTATTCGACGGGCCGGGGCAGTATCAAGATGCGTTCCTGTGCGGAAATCGAACCGATGAATAAGGGCAAACACCGCATTGTCGTTTCAGAAATCCCTTATCAGGTCAACAAGGCCCGGGTCATCGAAACGATTGCCGAATTGTCCCGCAACAAGGAAATCGACGGCATTACTGCCCTGCGCGATGAATCGGACCGCAAGGGTCTGCGCATCGTTATCGAACTGCGGGCCGATGCCAATCCGGATATCGTCCTGAATAAATTGTATAAACATACACAATTACAGGAAACGTTTGGCGTTATTATGCTGGCGCTTGTCGATGGGCATCCGCGCGTCCTGACGCTGAAACAAGTACTGCATTATTACTTGGCTCATCAGCAGGATGTCATAACCAGACGGTGCAAATTTGAACTGGAAAAGGCACTGGCCCGTGCCCACATATTGGAGGGTTTGCTTATCGCCCTCGACCATATCGACGAAGTCATCCGGACAATCCGCGAATCCCAGACGGATGAAATCGCCAAGACGGCTTTAATGAGTAAATTCGGCCTGAGCGACAAGCAGTCCGTTGCTATCCTCGATATGCGTCTGCGCCGCCTGACCGGTCTGGAACGGGAAAAAATCGAACAAGAATACAAGGAACTGGAAGAACGCATTGCCTACCTGCGCGATGTCCTTTCCGATACGCATAAAATCATGGGTATTGTCAAAGATGAACTCCTCGATGCTAAGAAGAAGTTTGCCGATCCCCGCCGGACACAGATTGTGGCCGATACGTCGGAATTTGGCGTAGAAGACATGATTCCTGATGAACGCATGGTCCTGACACTGACACGCCGTGGATATATCAAACGCATCAATGCCAATGTGTATCATACGCAGAATAAAGGCGGCCGCGGCATCAAGGGAATGGGTACGAAAGATGAAGATGCAGTCAATCATCTGCTCTATACCTCGTCGCTGAACACGGTACTCTTCTTTACCAACCTGGGCCGTGTTTACCGTCTCAAGGCATATGAAATTCCCGAAGCCAACAGCCGGAATTCCAAGGGAATCGCGGCGATTAATCTGCTGCCTCTCGATAGTGGGGAAAAAGTAAATGCCCTGATTGATCTCGATCAGGTGGATCCGTCCATGAACCTCTTTATGGCTACGGAACAAGGCCGGGTCAAAAAGACGGAACTGCAGGAATTCAAGAACGTACGCCGCAACGGCCTCATTGCTATTTCCCTTGTCGAAGGAGATCACTTGGCTAAGGTACGCCTTACGACGGGAGGACAGAATATCATCCTGGCAACGAAACTGGGGATGGCTATCTGCTTCAATGAAGACGATGTCCGTCCTATGGGGCGCAATACCCGCGGTGTCCGTGGTATTGATCTGGCTCCTGGTGATATGGTCATCGGAGCAGATATCCTCGCACCGGGCTGCCAGGTCCTCACAGTCAGTGAAGAAGGGTTTGGCAAGCGCAATAACGTAGAAGCCTACAAGGTACAGAACCGTGGCGGCAAGGGTGTTAAGAACTTCAAGATTACTGAGAAAACCGGCGATGTCGTCGGCGTCGAAGTAGTCCGCGATAATCAGGAACTGATGCTCATTACCGGCAATGGTATCGTCATCCGCACCGATGTGGAAAGCATTGGCATCAAAAAAGGTAAGATTACCTCAGGCGTCAAAATCCAGAAACTGGAAGAAGACGACAAGGTAGCGGCCCTCGATACGATAGCCATCGACGGCGAAGATGAAGAATCACCATCTCAGGGAGATTTATTTCAACAAAAATAGGGTATAGCGAAAGTGGCGCTCCTTGAGGCGCCACTTTTTCTATGCAAAAAATGAAACATTATGACTTGTTCTATACCGATTTTGATACATTTGGATATACTGTGATTTCCTGACTCTTTTACCGGTACAGATTATGATAAAATAGTAACTGATTATAGCGGTAATGGGGTGAACAAAGTGGACAAGCAGTCGGTTGAACGTATGAGGAAACGAAATCCATTCTTATCTCTTAGTGATATAGTGTATGACATTTTACTGCAGGAAATTGTCAGTTTCCGTATGGCTCCGGGCAGCCGGGTCAATGAAAGTACCATTGCCGAATTACTGGGTGTCAGCCGCTCTCCTGTCAAAAATGCCCTGACCAGGCTCATGCACAATTCATATGTTGTCCGCCAGCCGGGATACAGGGTCGCCGCGTTTTCGGAAAAGGAATATACAGATATTGCTGAATTATCGGAACTGATTGAGCCCTATGCAGCAGGCCGGGCTGCTGTTGCCATAAAAGATACGGATCTGGATGTATTGTATGATATAGCAGGACAGCTTCAGCACATCTGTGTAAAGAGCGGGAATTTGCAGCACCGGTATATAGATGTTGTAGACCTGGAATATCAATTTCATTCCCGTATTGTCCATCTGGCGGATCATCCTTTGCTGGAAGAGTTTTATGAACATATTAAATATAAGTTGTACCGCTATAGGAGCTATCTGAATTATGATCCACCGTCGGGATATTTTGAAGTCGTCGGAACGGAACATCTGACGATTTGTGATATTTTAAAAATGCGGGACCAGGGAATGGCGGAAGCGATTATGCGGCGGCATCTCGCTCTGGCCCGTGCTGAGTTTAAACGCAAGTTTCCTGCTGAAAACAATCAGGAATTCAATAAAAAAGGCCTATTTTCACCAACATAAAATAAAAAAATAAGAAATTATCTGGCAAAATATTAATTTATTTAGACATTTTGCCAGATTTTTTTATTGAAAAATGAAAGAAAAACAATCAGAATGTAATAATTTATACGAAAATGGACGAAAAAAAGGCCCAAATGAGAAAAATAAAATGAACACAAACGTCATACTGGTCAGAGTTTGACTCTTTAATTGGATAATGTTAACATAAACGCATAAAAGAAATTCGATACGGTAATAATTAAATTCAGTAAGGATTTATGTTTTCAGGTATCATTTTATGTGTAAGGAGGTATGAAGCATGACTGGGTTCGAAAAGTTCGTAAAATTTGTAACTAAGTATGTAACGCTGTGGGTCATTTTATGTGCCGTATTTGCATATTTTGTGCCGACGCCATTTAAACCCTACGGCGGGACGATTCCCTGGTTCCTGGGCATTATCATGCTGAGCATGGGTCTTTCTATGACGCCTAATGATTTCAAGCTGGTTCTGACCCGGCCAAAGGATGTCATCGTCGGTATCGTGACACTGTATGCGTTTATGCCTCTCGTCGGATTGGGACTGGGAACCATATTTAATCTGGACCCGATGCTGACTGTAGGCCTCGTACTTCTGGGCTGTACGCCGACGGGGACGTCTTCCAACGTCATGACATTCCTGGCTAAAGGCGATAAGGCTCTGGCCGTAACGGTATCGAGCCTGAGCACCATCGTAGCGCCTGTCGTCATGCCTATGCTGCTTCTCTTTTATGTCGGCAAATACCTGCCTATTGATGCGGTAGGCCTGTTTATGAGTATCATTAAAATCGTCATTATTCCGATTGCGCTGGGACTTCTGATTCATAAATTCTTTGAAAAACAAATGCCGGTCATTCTGAAAGTCGTGCCGCTGGCAACGGTAGCTGCTATCGTTTGTATTATTTCCGTCATTGTAGCACTCAACGTAGAACGGCTGCAGGCTGTAGCCGGAATGGCTGCCCTGACATTGGTACTGTATACAGGTATTGGCCTGGCTATCGGATATACTGTAGCCCGCCTGCTGCGCATGAAAGCTCCGAAACGGAAAGCGATGACTTTTATCGTTGGCGTACAGAATACGGCGCTGGCAGTTACCCTGGGGATTACATATTTTGATCCCATGTCGGCAATTCCGGGAGCTATCGGTGTTGTCTGGACGACTGTATTTTGCTCCTTTGTTGCATCACTTTGGGGGAACAAAACAGAAGATGCAGCGGAAGCAGCTCCCCCTGCACAGGGAACCGCTCATTGACATGGATATTATGCCGCAGTATATGAGGCATTTATATAGGAAGGAGAGATAGGTTATGGCAAGATTTAATAAGGTATCGGCAGAATTATTGGACGAACTGAAACAAGTACTGGGAGAAAAAGGCGTAACGGTAGATCCGGAAAAATTGCAGACGTATCAGACCGATGAAGAAGGCAATCCCTATTGGTTCCGTACTCCCGAAGTAGTCGTATTCCCTAAAACGACGGAAGAAGTAGCAGCTGTCATCAAACTGGCGAACAAGTACCTCGTACCGATTACGCCCCGTGCTGCTGGTTCTGGTGTTGCTTGTGGTGCCATTCCTGTCTATCACGGTATCGTCATGGAACTGGATAAGATGGATAAGATCCTCAAAATCGATGAAGATAATCTCTATGCTGTTGTCCAGACCGGTGTCCGGACGAGCGTTATCCAGCAGGAATGCAAACAGCGGGGGCTCTTATATGCCGGCGATCCCTGCAGTGCTGACAGCTGCCAGATCGGCGGTAACGTAGCAACCAATGCCGGTGGCAACAAGGCTGTAAAATACGGGACGACACGGAATCAGATTTATGGCATGAAAATCGTTACCCCGACGGGTGATATCGTAGATGTCGGAGCGCGGTTGCAGAAATGCTCGACCGGCTACTGCCTGGAACAACTTATTTGCGGGTCGGAAGGTACGCTGGGCGTTGTAACAGAAATTACGCTGAAATTACGTCCTCTGCCGCCGTATAAATTTGACCTGGTAGCAATCTTTAATGAAGATGCCAAAGCATTTGCCCTGCCGAATAAGATTTTGAAGGCCGGTATCGAACCTACCAGTATCGAATACATGGATAATAAAGCGCTGAAGATGTGCAGCAATTTCTGCAAAGTAACGTTGCCCCATGTAGAAGAAAACTGCTGCTATGTCATCATCACCGTAGAATCGTTTGATGAAGATGAACTAGACAAGAAGATGGAAAAAATCAGTGATCTCTGTGATGATATGGGCGCCGTCGATGTCATCCAGGCGGATGACCGTATCTGGGGATGCCGCCGGCAGTTTGCTGAAGCAGCCCGCGATATCGACATCATGTTCGTAGCAGAAGATTTCGTCGTACCTCTCGACAAGATTGCTGAAATTACGGCGGAAGTACCAGGACTGGAAGAAAAACACGGAATCTATACGGTAACATCGGCTCATATCGGCGATGGCAATATCCACGTGCTGCCGCTTAATAAAGATGGTTTATCACCGGAAGACTGGATGAAGAAGATGGCCGGTTTCCATGAAGACCTCTTTGAAAAAGTATATGCACTGGGTGGCAAGATGTCTGGTGAACACGGTATCGGCTATAAGAAACTCGTTGATTTCAAACGCTGCACCCCGCCGGGTGAATACAAGATGATCCGGGCAATCAAGAAAGCGCTGGATCCGAACGATATCCTCAATCCGGCTAAGATTGTCGATTTGGAAGACAGCATCTGATGCAGTTTCTATCATATAGTATCTACCCCTCCATGCATGAATTAGATATCCCGAAGCACCTGCAGGCGTCTAAAACGGACGCCTGCAGGTGCTTTTTTTTTCAGAGATGTAAAAAAATTCCTTGACAAGAAGGGAAGAGTGGGATATACTAAACAAGCTGTTGAGCGGACGTGAAGGTTCCCTTCCTCCTCTCAAAAGCATTTCAAAAAAAGTACTTGACAAACTCCTGTGAGTTTGTTAAGATATACGAGTCGCCGCGATGAGCGATGAACTTCCTTCATCTCAATCATGCGGCTGGCAGATGACCTTTGAAAACTGAACAATGCAACATACGAATGAACGCCAGATAAGTAGAGAGCCATGTTTGAAGGAGCTGAAAGGCGACGCGCAAACATGAGCGAA